>JBCCNR010000131.1:0-5338 GCA_039025725.1 Pseudomonadota bacterium
AATTTTCTATATCTTTCAGAACGTCATCTGTGACACTGATATCAGTTCCTCTGGGCATGTTAAATTTAGCGCTTATGAGTGGGTCTTCACGCTCAGGGATGAAGACAACCGGCACCAGACCAAGCCCCTGTATCGCCGCAAAAAACAACACGATAGAGAGAATGATAGGCATAATTTTCATACGTAGTGATGGAAATAAAAGCAAACGATAGACTTTATACATCAGCCCAGCATAGGGATTTTTGACTGTATTTTGTGCGTCCGGTTTTACCTTCATAATAAGCGTGGTCATAATTGGCACAAATGTCATCGCCATAACCCATGAGGCAATCAAAGCAATTGAAACAACTTTAAAAATATCGGCCGTATATTCACCGGTTGCCGATTCTGCCAAAAAAATAGCCAAAAAAGCCGAACATGTCGTCAAGGATGATATTAAAAGCGGAATGGCCATTTCCTGACCAGCTTCGATTGCGGCAGCAAATTTATCCGCACCATTCTCACGGCGGATCATAATCGATTCTGCCATCACAATCGCATTATCTACCAATAAGCCAAGCGCAATAATAAGTGCTGCAAGCGATATTTGGTTTACTGTAATACCGAAAAAAGACATACATACAAATGTGACAACAATCGTTGTCGGAATAAGAGAGGCAACAATAACGCCTGTTCGAAACCCTAAAAAAGCAAACATAACGATGGCAACAATCGCCACAGCCTGAAACAAATTGGACATAAAAGAGTTGACAGAATTTGTAACCAATTTAGGCTGTGAGAAGAATTTCGTCAGAGAAATACCATAGGGATAAGAGGCTTCGATATTTGGTACGGCCTTATTGAGCTCCTCATCAAGCACCAATATATCTCCGCCCTCTTTGAGAGAAATGGCAAGCACCAATGTCTCTTTCCCCTGATAGCGCGTCATGGATTTTACAGGCTCAACATAAGCACGTGTTATTGTCGCAATATCTGATAGATAAACCACACCCCCATCAGGGATTTGTATAACTGTACGCCCCAGATCTTTTACAGTTTCATAATTGCCGGTTGGCTCCAGGACAATACGCTCCTGACCAATCCGAATATCTCCACCACTTTCAAGAATATTCGCACTTTCTAAAGTATTTGCAAGGCTGGTCGGTGACAACCCCAATTCCTGCAAACGCGCACCATTATATTCAACATAAACAACTTCATCCTGCTCACCGTGAATCTCAACCTTGGCGACATTCTCTAAGTTTAAAAGCCTATTGCGTATATCATCAGCAATTTCTTTCAGCTCAGCTGATGAAAACCCCTCCCCCTGAAGCGCATATAAAATTCCAAAAACATCACCATATTCATCATTCACCATCGGCTTTAAAGCACCATTCGGCAAACCACCTTCATCAACAAGATCATCAACCTTACGGCGTACCTTGTCAAAAAGAGGGCGCATGGCCTTATATTTCTCCTGAAAGGCAATATTGATGATTGAAATACCACTGCGGGATTTGCTCGTGATGTTATCAACCTCGGGAATTTCTTGCAGAACCTCCTCTAATGGGTCGGTGACAAGCTGTTCAACACGCCCGGGATTTGCACCTGGGAAAATTGTGGTCACAACCGCTGTACGAATGATAAATCCAGGGTCCTGCTGCTTGGGGAGGCTAAAATAACTGGAAATCCCCGCCAGTGCTAAAAGCACCACAATCACCAAAACTGTAATATTATTTTTTATCGCAAAAGCCGTCAGCCCCTTACCAGTTTTAATCGAGTGCTGCTCTTGCTCAGAAAGATTATTTGACATTTTGCACTGCCTTAACTTCCATACCATCTCTTAAGACAGAAACCCCTGCCGTGACAACAAAATCACCTGCATTAACACCATCCAGAATGACAACTCCGTTTTGCTGCACATCTCCGACCGTTACAGGAGAGCGCTTCACAATTGTTTTTCCCTCTTCAGTTTGGGCAACAGTAAAAACAAATCGACCATTTTGATCTTCACCAACAGCAAATGCCGGAACAATAATCGCATTTGATTGCCCTGCCTTTGCACTATCAATCGCAAAAACCACATCAGCCGACAGACCAGCTTTTAACAATTTCATATCTGTCCCGGTTATCAACACATCAACCGGAAATGTCGTCCGACCAGAAACTGAGGAAACTCCGACCTCTGTGACAATCCCGTCAAAAGTTTTGTTTCTAATCGCTGGAAAACTCACTTTTGCAGGCATGTCTTTTTCAATATATGCAATCACACTTTCAGGGATATTCAGCTTAACCTCTAATTTATCACCACATGTTGCATAAATAATTTGCTCTCCGCTATTCACATTTTCACCAATATCAGGACTAACAGAGGCAATAGCACATGCGCCCTCAGATCTAAGAGATGTATATTTCAAATCTTTTTTTGCTATTTCCAGCGCCTTGCGATTGGCCTGCACAGTCGCTAAATTTGTTCCGGATTCTGCCCGTGCACTGTCTAATTCACTGCGCGAGGAATCTCCTGCCTCATATAAACGCTTAACACGCGTATAATTGGCTTTCGCATTTTGATAAGACGCCATGCTTTGCGCTAAATTGGCCTCAGCCTTTTCAACCTGTAATTCATAATCAGATGAGTCAAGCGTTGCCAATATTGCACCCTTTCCAACAGTATCGCCAACCTTAACAGGGAGGGTCTCAACTGTGCCAGAAACTTTGAAACTATAGCTGATCTCAGCAGTTGACCGCAATGTACCAGAGAAGCTTTGCTCAAATGAACTGCTACTATCCATGATCTGCATGACTTTAACCTGTCTGATCGGTGCAGACATATCTTGCTGCTCTTCTCCGCATGCTGCAAGCATCAATAAAGAGAATAAAAACGCTGGAATGAAAGTTTTTATCATGGTGTCTGTGTCTCCGTCATATTTTCAGAGCGTCCATTTATATGTTGCACAAGATTCTGAGACAATTCTACACGCTCCGTATCTGTAAGGAAAAAATCAAAGGCTCCTGTTGCGCGCTGCAAATTCATAAGATCAATCAAAAAAGCATAAGTCGCATTCATAGAGGCCTCTCTTGCCTCTATCAGCGCATCCTGCGCATTTAAAACATCTGTAATTGAGACCTGACCCTGTGCATAAGATGAAGAAATCAAATCATAATTGCGCTGCGATGCCTTCTCAGATGTTTTTGCCAATGTAATAGATTGATAAGAGGCATGCGCTTCCTCCATCTGTGAACGAATTTGTTGTTCAATAGTGTTTTTTGTGTCACGCAAATTGGCGCGCCCCTGCATAATGCTCAAGCGACTTTGCGCTTTTCGAGCTGCACGCGCTCCGCCCTCATAAAGCGGTAAAGACACTTCAACACCAACAGTCCAGTCATCATCAACAGCCCCAACACCAAGATTGCTACGCGTTTCATCAATATTATTCGTATATTGCGCATTTAAATTGACATCTGGAACCCAATAAGCACGCTTGTCACTTAAAAATTGCCGCTGATCTGCGTCAAGTTGCGCCTGTATTTGCTTTAATTCCGGAGAACGCTGCAAGCCTTTCTCCACAAAAAAATCCACAAGCGCATTTAAAGAATAACGATTGGTGATTAATTTTGTCACACGTGCGTCACTCACAAGCAAGTTAGGATTATCCAATGTCTCAATTGTTGTTGCAAAGGCCTCATTAATAGGACGGTTTAAAATGCGGTTTAGCTCCTGCTTGTGCTGTTCTAAACGCGATTTTGCCTCTAAGACAGCTTGCTTTGCATTGGCAAGCTCACTTTCCCAGCGATATAAATCAGATTTATCACTATCGCCAACATCAACACGTGTTTCCGCCAGCCAGTAATTTTCACGCGTAATATTTAGATTGTATCTTTCCTGCTGTAGCGATGTTTGCTCCCTCAAGACATTCAAATATGCATTTACAGCTGATTGAATAATATCAAGCTCTGTTTCTCTCAGCAGCTCCTCTTGTGACAAGGCATTAAATTTCTCAATCGTGAACGCAGCCCATAATGATTCATTAAAAAGCGGTTGCGATAAAGTCACATTTGCATCAGTTGTATCTTCGGGAAAAATTCCCGTACGTGTGTTACCGGTACGTTTGCGCCGATCATAAGATAATCCAGCATCAAAACGTGGTAATAAACTCCCACGCACTTCATCAACACGCTGCCCCGCAAGCTCAGCCTGTAATTTCTGCACCGCAATCGATAAATTTTCATCAATCGCCTTACGTGCAACAGCTGTCAGGCTGTAACCAATATCACTTTTTTCATCGTCAACATTGATAAGCTCAGCATCACTGATAACATCAAAAGATGGGGCAAATTTGATCTGACGTGATGTTGCCATATTGATCAATAAACGGTTTTTTGTTTGAAAATAAACCGGCAATTCTGCAGCCGGCGTGCCATAAAGCATGTCCTGTAAATGCAAAGCCGTCCGCCGCGCCAGACGCTCAAAATCTGTATCAGGCTGATAAGTTGCAAGCGCACCATATTTTACATATTCACTCCCGCTGAGAGAAAAGCTTGGCAATGATTTTTCCACATTCACGGCCTGCATCAATGATTTTATCTGCTGCTTGCTTTTGCTAGGAAATGCACTGTAAAGCACAACTTCTGTCTGCGGTGGAAATTGCTGTAAAATAGTATTTTCATCATCAAGATAAGGAATAACTTTCAGTGTCACACCCTGATCCTGAGCCTGTTTTAAAAGAGCCCTCTGCGTAGTCACATCAAGATTTTCAGCCATTTTAGGATCAACAATCAGCACAGCAGAACGAAATTTTGCAACATTTTGCAATTTCCTGATCTTTTGACCCAAATTGATATCTTGCGTTATATAATGAAGATTTTTTACCCCGCTACCACCATCTTTTTGCGGATACCCTTGTAAGGCAGCATTTAACACAAGCGGCAATAAAGTCGGCTTTGGATAGCTTTTGCGCAGACCAGCAACCTGATTGGCCGCAACATCCAGCACCAAAAGATATTCCACCTTATTATGAGCATATGCGGAACTCATAAGATTTTGAATATCTTGCGGAGAGGCATCTCCGGGAGCAGCATATTCTATATAATTGAGCTTATGCTCCCCCTCAAAGAGCGCATTAAACTCTCGCTTAAAGACTTCTGTGTGCGAAATTTCTACACCACCGTCAATTTCCGTCTGAAGAAGCGCAATATTGACTGTACGCGCATAACCAACCGAGGCCATCATTGGAATAAAAGCACAAATTGCCCAGAATATTATTTTCTTCAAGATGCCTCGTCTTAGAGTATTATAATCCGTAATGTCAGGAGTCCTGACATAAAGTATATAAATTGTAAAGAGCGGATTGGATTCTCT
>JBCCNR010000132.1:0-5325 GCA_039025725.1 Pseudomonadota bacterium
GAAAAATGTGCAAGGCTCTTACCACAAATCAAGGGCGTTCCGATTATATTTGTGTCTGGCAAAACCGGACGTGGAATAGATAAATTATTCAAGGCAACCTTTGATATATATGAACATTGGAATGGACGCGTTTCGACAGCACAGTTGAACAAATGGTTGGATGCTGCTTTACGCGCGCATCCGGCGCCGATTGTTGGGCGTGCGCGTCTTAAGTTGAAATATATGACTCAGGTGAAAACGCGTCCTCCGACTTTTGTCATTTTCTCAACACGGCCGGAGAAGCTTCCTGACAGTTACAGGCGATATTTGGTGAATGGCCTGCGTGAAGAGTTTGATTTTCCAGGAACACCGATACGACTTGAACTGAGAAAGAGAAAAAATCCCTATGTTGATAAGTAGGGCGTATGGACATTCATAGATATAAGCTCTTGATATCTATCTGGTTTTAAAGGTATAAAAAAGCGATTTATTAAATATATAGAGGTAGCATGCGCAGAGAAAGAAGAACCCGTATCCTTGCGACATTGGGTCCATCTTCAGATACGAAGGACATCATCAGAGAGCTTGTCATGTCGGGTGCGGATGCGTTTCGTCTGAATGCCTCGCATGGCACACATGAGGATATGCGCGCGCGCTATCACATGATCAGAGAGGTTGAAGAAGAGCTCAAACATCCTATAGGCGTACTTTTAGATCTTCAGGGGCCTAAATTGCGGATTGGGCAGATGTATGATGATGTTGTGTTGAAACAGGGCGATATTTTCACACTTGACCTTGATGAAAATAAGCCGGGCGATGCTGCACGTGCACCGATGCCGCACCCTGAAATTTTTACAGCATTGGTTCCGGGGGCAAGAGTCCTGATAAATGATGGGAAAATCCGCCTTGAGGTCATTAATAGCTATTCTAACAAAGCTGAAATGCGTGTGATGGTGGGGGGCCCTTTGACCAGCCGCAAGGGTGTGAATGTTCCTGATGTGGATTTAAGTCTTTCAGCGATGACGGATAAAGATCGTAAGGATCTTGATTTTGCGCTTGAGCTTGGTGTGGATTGGATTGCTTTATCTTTTGTGCAGCGTCCGGAGGATGTGCTGAGCGTAAAAAATATTGTTGATGGTCGTGCACTGATTATGGCTAAGATTGAAAAGCCAAATGCGCTAAAGCATATTCGTGAGATTTTCGATGTCTCTGATGGGATTATGGTGGCGCGTGGTGATTTAGGTGTTGAATTGCCACTTGAGGAAGTTCCCTCTGTCCAGCGAGAGATTGTCTATCACGGGCGTCATACGGGCAAGCCTGTTGTGGTTGCAACGCAAATGTTGGAAAGCATGATTGGTAATCCTATGCCAACGCGGGCTGAAGTTTCGGATGTTGCGACTGCGGTCTATGAGGGGACAGATGCAATTATGCTCTCTGCTGAATCGGCTGCGGGGAAATACCCGATAGAGGCTGTAAGGGTCATGAGCCGTGTTGCCAAGAAAACAGAGAATACGGCCGTTTATTTAAGTGATTTAGATGCGATGCGCTGCCCGCCGGAGCATACATCTTCAGATGCGATCACGGCGGCTGCGCGTCAGGTTGCTGAGACAATAGGAGCCTCTGCGATTGTGACATATACGACCTCTGGTTCGACGGCTATGCGCCTTAGCCGAGAGCGCACACTTGTGCCGGTTATTGCGATGACACCTGTTTTGGCTGTTGCGCGGCGTATGGCTTTGGTGTGGGGGCTGAATGTTAAGGTCACGCCGATTGTTACGAAATTTACCGAAACAGTGAAAGCCTCTACGGAGCAAGTCAAAGCTATCGGACTTGGCGGAGATGGTGAAAGAATTGTTATCACAGCAGGGGTGCCTTTTGGGCGCAAGGGCACAACCAATACATTGCGTATTGCTGTGATTGGCGAAGATATTACGGATGCTTAAATTATGACAGCAGAAGCAATAGATTATAAAAACTATCCCGATGAGAGGGGACGTTTCGGCATTTTTGGTGGACGTTTTGTTGCTGAAACATTGATGCCTTTGATTCTTGAGCTTGAGGAGACTTATTTAGCGGCTAAAAATGATCCTGTATTTGTTCAGGAATTTGAAGCGCTTTTGAAAAATTATGTTGGGCGTCCTTCGCCGCTTTATTTTGCTGAAGGTCTGACTGACTATTGTGGTGGCGCAAAGATTTATCTGAAACGAGATGAGCTTAATCATACGGGCGCGCATAAGATTAATAATACTTTGGGCCAGATTTTACTTGCGCGTAAAATGGGCAAAAAGCGAATTATTGCAGAAACCGGGGCCGGGCAGCATGGTGTGGCGACGGCGACAGTTTGTGCGCGTTTTGGTTTAAAATGTGTGGTTTATATGGGCGCTGCGGATGTTGAGCGGCAGAAGCCCAATGTCTTCCGGATGCGCTTGTTGGGCGCTGAGATCATTCCGGTTCATTCTGGAACAGGGACATTGAAAGATGCGATGAATGAGGCATTGCGCGATTGGGTGACCAATGTTGAGGATACATTTTATATTATCGGAACGGCTGCGGGGCCGCATCCTTATCCGCAGATGGTGCGCGATTTTCAATCCGTTATCGGGCGTGAGGCAAAAGAGCAAATATTGGCCTATGAGGGGCGCCTTCCGGATAGTTTATTTGCTTGTATTGGTGGGGGCTCGAATGCGATTGGCTTATTTCATCCTTTCCTTGCAGATAAAGAGGTTGATATTTATGGTGTTGAAGCCTCTGGTCATGGTTTAAATACGGATAAGCATGCTGCGTCGATTGCAGGCGGACAGCCGGGAGTCTTGCACGGAAATAGGACATATCTTTTGATGGATGATGATGGCCAGATTCAGGATGCACATTCTATTTCCGCTGGATTAGATTATCCGGGTATCGGCCCAGAGCATGCTTTTTTAGCGAATACAGGCCGGGTGAAATATTTATCTTGTACGGATAATGAGGCCATAGAGGCTTTTAAAATATGCTGCGCCACCGAAGGTATTATCCCTGCATTAGAGCCTGCCCATGCTTTGGCACGTGTGATAGAATTTGCAAAAACGCAGGATAAAAATCATATTCTTATATTAAATATGTGTGGGCGCGGTGATAAGGATATTTTCACGGTCGCGGATGTGTTGGGGTATGATATATGACCGGTCGTATTGATAACATCTTTACTCAGGCAAAATCAGAGGAGCGCGCTGCACTTATTACTTTTACAATGGCCGGAGATCCTTCGTCAGCTGTTGCGAATAATGTTTTGGAGAAGCTTGCTGATGCTGGTGCTGATATTATAGAGGTTGGCATGCCTTTTACCGACCCCATGGCGGATGGTCCGACGATACAGGCTGCTGGTTTGCGCGCTTTAAAAGCAGGGCAGACTTTGAAAAAGACGCTTGAGGATGTGCAGAATTTCCGCAAAAAAAATCAGCATACGCCGGTCATTTTGATGGGATATTATAATCCGATTTATATTTATGGGTCTGAAAAGTTTCTGGATGATGCAGCACAGGCAGGCGTGGATGGTTTGATCATTGTTGACCTGCCCCCTGAAGAGGATGAAGAATTATGCCTTCCGGCCCATAATCATGGTTTGGATTTTATTAGGCTTTTGACACCAACAACGATGGATGGACGTTTTGATAAAGCGCTGCGTTATGCAGGTGGATTTCTTTATTATGTGTCTGTCACAGGGGTTACGGGTGCGGCCACAGCCGCATCAGAGGACTTGACGGCGCGTATTCAGCACATTAAAAAATATACTGATTTGCCGCTTGCGGTAGGTTTTGGCATTAAAACACCGGAAGATGTCAGGCAGACTGTTATGGCCGGGGCAGATGCTGTTGTGGTTGGCTCAGCGATTGTTGATCGGGTTGGGCGCGCGGAAAGTGATGATGATATTCAAAAAACAATGGATTTCGTGAAGTCACTTTCATCAATGCTGCCATGGGCATGTTGATATTACTTTTTAAGATAATATATTGAATGATTGGATGGTTTGAATGAATTGGCTGACAGATTATGTGAAACCACGCATCCAGTCTTTTGTGCATCAACGCGAGACTCCTGAAAATCTCTGGGTCAAATGTAAAAATTGTTCACAGATGATTTTTCACCGTGATTTTGCTGAAAATCAGAATGTATGTCCTTCTTGTGGGCATCATCACACGATTTCTCCGCGTATGCGTTTTGATGGTCTATTTGATCATGGCAGTTGGTCAGAAGTTAAATTTGATATGCCTAAGCAAGATCCGTTAAAATTTAAAGATACCAAAAAATATACTGATCGCATTAAAGATGCGCGCTCTAAAACAGGCGAAAAAGAGAGTATTCTCATTGGTGCTGGCAAAATAGGAGATGTTTTCTCAGTCGCAGCGGCACATGATTTTGCTTTTATGGGTGGTTCTATGGGAATTGCGGTTGGCAATGCTCTGCTTGAGGCCGCCGAGCGCGCCGTGCGTGATAAAGCCGCATTAATTGTTTTTCCTGCCGCCGGAGGAGCCCGCATGCAGGAGGGAATCTTATCTTTAATGCAAATGCCGCGCACGACGATTGCTGCTGATATGATGCGGGAAGCGAAGTTGCCTTTTATTGTGGTGCTGACACATCCGACGACGGGGGGGGTAACGGCCTCTTATGCTATGCTTGGAGATATCCATATCGCGGAGCCAGATGCCTTAATTTGTTTCACCGGCCCAAGAGTTATTGAGCAAACCATCAAAGAAAAGCTCCCTGATGGCTTTCAAAAGTCAGAATATCTTTTAGATCACGGCATGGTTGATATGATTATCAATCGCAATGATATGAATGATAAAATCGGCAAAATGCTGCGTATTTTAATGAAAAAGTGAAGCTTCTAGGCAAAAATCACCAAAAACAGCTTCTGTTAACCTAGGGCGTGTGGACATTCATAGAGTGCAAAGCGTACGTGCTAAAATTTTTCAGTGCAAGGCAAATTTCGCGCGGAATATCGGGAATATTCCCAAGAAATTTAGAAACATCTAAGTCAGTAATGATTTTGGTAAACTTTGTACCTATTTCGTAATGAACGAATTCATATGTTATCATCATGAGGTAAGATGTCTGGAAATTTAACGGAGCAATGGGAAATTTTAGCCGTATCCTGTGGACATGGCCAATTTTCACAATAAACTTCGATAAATTTTTTGATCGTAGCACCACTATGACCTGTTAAGCTTAAGACACCTAAGCCATTGATGATTATGGCAAAACGTGTATTTATTTCGTAATGAGTTGCTCATTTTATTATAACTATTCGATAAGGTGTCTGGCAAAATTTATCTTGTTTCTTATAAAAATTGGCTTCATGCGCTTTGC
>JBCCNR010000133.1:0-5300 GCA_039025725.1 Pseudomonadota bacterium
GAAAAACACTTAAATATAGCCTGTAAGCTTAAGGCATTTTTTAAAATACTGAAATTTTATTTTACAGGATCGCTTTAAGAGAAACCTAATAACACCAACTATGAATAAGGAAATGAAGAGTAAGCATACCCCCATTCGTGACTTGGGAGGGCGGATTGCACCCGTGTCACTCTGTGTACCCGAACTGGGGTAGATAAGGAAAATAAATATAACAGTCTCTCGTCAATTGCGAGGGCGCATAACACCCGTGGCAATCTGCTTATTTAAGTGCAAAGGGATTGCTTCGCTTCGCTTGCAATTGACGTATGTGGGGATGCTTTCTCTTCATTTCCTAATCATAGCTGGGATAAATAGGTTCACTATGCTCACAAGAACTTTCCGCTAAAATCGAAGGTTTATACCCGACCCTCCTCGGAAAATCAAAATTATTTAGAGCTTTTGGTATAACCCTATTTTTTTACATTCCGCCAAAGCACTTTATAGGAAAGATAGAGTAAAACAGCAAAGATAGTTAAGAACAACATTACCCTCGATCCTGTTCTTTTGCGCTCTGTCATACGAGGCTCCGCGGTCCAAGCCAGAAAAGCTGACACATCTTTGGCCATTTGATCGATTGTCGCCGCCGTTCCATCAGCATATTCTATTTGTCCATCAGATAATGGTGGCGCCATAGATATCCATGGGCCAGCGACGAAATATTCATTATAATATTTGCCCTCAATCTTCTCAATATATGACGGAGCTTCAGAATATCCAGTCAAAACAGAATAAACATATTCAGGGCCTCCCAGCCCTTGAAAAAGTTGCCTGAAAGTTCCACCCCAACCTGATCTCGCTTTTGTCAAAAGTGAAAGATCCGTCGGATAAGCTCCATGCGCAGCAGTCGCAGCCTCAGGGTTAGGATATGGACCCACAAAATAATCAAATGGCTTTGCAGGACGCATATACATTTCACCATCCGTATTCGGACCATCCTGAACTTCATATTCCGCGGCGATGGCTTCGACCTCAGGCTTAGTAAAGCCCGGACCGTCAGGATCGCCAAGCTCTCGGTAAGAGACATATTTTAAACTATGACACGCAGAACAAACTTCTTTATAGACCTGAAATCCTCTTTGAAGCTGTGCCCTATCAAATTTTCCAAAAGGGCCTTCAAAAGAAAAGTCAACATCTATCGCGGGTTTGATATCTCCAGCAGCATGAGCCGATATCATTGTGAAACAAAAGATTGCAGAAACACTCAATAATTTTTTTAACATTATAAATAAAGTCCTTAATGTGCCGGCACAGGTTCAAGAACAGGGTCTGAAATAGATTTTGGAAGTGGCTTCGGTGTCTCAATCATCCCAAGCACAGGCAAAATCACTAAAAAATGCACGAAATAGTAAATTGTTGCAATACGCCCAACGACCGTATTCGTGAGGAATATCTCATCGCCCTTATGATATTCAGTCAAACCAATGTCAGCTAAAAACGACCCATCAGGAGATTTTCCACCAATATATCCCAACAAAACACAATCTATGGCGAAAATCCAATAGAAGCGCTTAAATAAAGGTCTAAAAGCACCAGAGCGCACTTTAGAAGTATCTAACCATGGTAAAATAAACAAAATACCAATCGCCGCAAACATGGCAATAACGCCCATTAACTTGTCAGGCACAGCACGCAATATCGCATAGAAAGGCAGAAAATACCATTCCGGCACAATATGCGCAGGGGTTGAAAGTGGGTTTGCCTCAATATAATTATCAGGATGGCCTAAATAATTGGGATGATAAAACACCCAATATGCATAAAAGATACAAAAGACAATCAGCGCAAATGCGTCTTTCACTGTATAATATGGATGAAATGGCAAAGTATCTTGTTCGCCTTTAACATCAATTCCCAATGGGTTATTATTCCCAGTCGTGTGCAGCGCCCATATATGCATACCTATAATACCAGCAAGCAAGAATGGCATAAGATAATGGAGAGAGAAAAAACGCGTTAGAGTAGGATTATCAACAGAAAACCCACCCCAGAGCCAGATAACAATATCCTCACCGACCACCGGTATGGCAGAAAAGAGGTTTGTAATAACAGTCGCGCCCCAGAAACTCATTTGTCCCCAAGGAAGGACATAGCCCATAAATGCAGTCGCCATCATGATGAGGAAAATGACAACACCCAACATCCATAGAAGCTCTCTCGGCTTTTTATAAGACCCATAATAAAGGCCACGAAATATATGGATATAGACCGCAACAAAAAACATCGATGCCCCAACAGCATGAGCATATCTGAGCAACCACCCCCCATTCACATCACGCATAATGCTTTCAACGGATTGAAAAGCAATATCTGTATGCGCTGTATAATGCATAACAAGCGTAATACCGGTTACGATCTGCACAACCAGCATAAAAGATAAAATACCACCAAATGTGTACCAATAATTCAGATTTTTTGGCGTTGGAAAAGTGTTGATATGATCATTCATGAATGAGAAGATCGGAAGGCGACTATCAACCCACTCTATGACTTTATTGGATGGCTGATATGATGAAGTTCCGTGACCCATAAATTCTATTCCTAACCAATCACAATTTTACTATCTGAAACGAATTCATATTCTGGAATCTCTAGATTCTTTGGGGCCGGCCCTTTTCGAATACGTCCCGCAGCATCATAATGAGACCCATGACATGGACAATACCACCCACCATCATATTCCCCCATATTTGACGATGGCACACATCCAAGATGCGTACAGCTGCCGATGACGACAAGCCATTCTTCGCGCCCACTCTGGACACGGTCTTCGTCAGTTTCAGGGTCAATGAGATCAGCAACATTAACTGATTTCATTTCATCAATCTCTTCTTTTGTACGATGTTTGACGAATATTGGCTTTCCGCGCCATTTTACGGTTTTTGTCTCACCCTCAGCGACAGTCGAAAGGTCCACATCTGTTTTTGCCATTGCCAGAACCGAGCGATCCGGGCTCATTTGCCCAACAAGGGGTGATACAACACTTGCGACAGCAATAATACCAAAGCCTGCCGTTGTTAGATAAAGAAATTCACGACGTGATTCTTCAGGGTTATAAGACGGGGAGACATTGTCTCCGGTTTTATTCTCTGTCACTTAAGCTACCTCAAACTGGATGCGATCAGGGATATAAAATGTGTAAAAATGACACAATTTATAGATTATAACTGCACTTTTGACATATTCCTAGGGTTGAAAAAAGAGCACCATAATATCTTTTTACGAATATGATGCGCCTATATACTACACGTTCTATTCAAAATCAATTAGGCATGTGGTGGAAATATGATATATATTTTATTTTGAGTTATGCTTTAGGGACTTTAAAAATCACTATGACACCAAACACATTTGCATATCAACTCAGTATAAATGAAGAGGTATCAAGCTTCTCTGATTTGGCGCATATTTCTGGCACAGAGAATGCTCTTTTTACATGGATACATATTGATATTAACGATGATGCTTCGGTAAAATGGCTGCGAAATGGAGAATATGCACTTGATGATTTGGTTATAAATGCGCTCTTGGCTGATGAAACGCGGCCACGATATACAGGAATCGGGGATGGAGCTATTGTCATTTTGCGCGGTGTTAATCTGAATGAGAATGCAGATCCGGAAGATATGATTTCAATAAGATTATGGATAACCAAAAATTTTGTTATTTCAGTTCAGAGGCGCCCACTCAAAGCTATTCGGGATATGCGTGATAGATTTGACAAAGACAAGCCTTTAAAAAGTTCAGGTGAATTTGTGGCATTATTGGTGCATCGATTGCTGGAGCGTATGTCCCCTACTCTGGTTAGTCTTGATGACACGCTCGATCATATTGAAGAGCAAATGATGGAACGGGCTGACGCTGCTTTTAGAGAGCATATCACACATGCAAGACGGCAAGCGCTTATTTTAAGGCGTTATATTGCTCCGCAGAGGGATGTTATAGGCAACCTGAAAATGAGCGATCTTGATATTATAACAGCTCAAAGCAAACAGAGTTTACAGGAGAGCTATAATCAAAATACAAAATTTGTGGAAGATTTAGATGCTTTACGTGAGCGTGGTGCGATTGTACGCGATGAGTTGGCCACAGCTATAAGTGATCGTTTAAACAAAAATATGTATATATTATCTGTCATAAGCGCAATTTTTTTACCTTTGGGCTTTTTGACAGGGTTACTGGGCGTAAATATTGGAGGCATTCCCGGAACAGAAAATCAAAATGCCTTTTATATTTTTTCTAGCATTATGATCTTCCTCACGGCGATACAAATATTTATTTTTAAGAAGCTAAAGTGGTTTTAGCTATTTATTAATCATTTAAAATCATCATTCAACCTGAAGAATAAATTCAGGAGACCATAATGGGTGATTTTGGTGCTGGAAGTGAAAAAGGCTTCTCTATTCCACAGGAAATTTTACCGCGCGCCTGCGATATTTTAGAAGATATGGCTCATATGCATCTTCCGCAAAAAATGGGCGGCAATGATAGGCTTTCCAAAGCAATTAATCGTCTTATTGATGTCGTTAAATTTGAAGATGATACCGAGAACAGTATAAGTGACATATCAAATTTATCACAGAAAATCGAAGCTTTGCGTGATATGGGGGTTGATAAAGCCTCACGTGGGTTGCTGACACAGGCGTCAAATGATCTTGATAACGCACTGAGCGTTATTTCCAACACACGAACAGATATCAGAAATTTTAGCAAATTTACGCGTTCTATTTCGGAAAGTGCAACAAATATTAAAAAGATTGCGATGCAGACTAATTTGTTAGCAATTAACGCATCTATCGAAGCCTCAAGAGCTGGAGATGCTGGTAAAGGCTTTGCTGTTGTTGCAGATGCAGTAAAGCAGCTTTCCAGTCAATCAGAAACAGCCACGCGGCAGATTGAAGATATACTCACTGAGTTTGATCACTCTTTATCAAATATAATATCAAATATTCAGGATGCTCATTCCAGAGTCAAAGATGGAACACTCATGCTGTTTGATAAAAAAGATGATTATTTTGATAATTATCTCGATGAGAAACAGGCTTAGAAGCTGTCCAACAGGGTTAACAAAGATGATTTTTGAGAGATTTTTAGCTGAAAACAAACTAAAAAATCTGTGCATAGTGGTGCTACGGACATATTTTTTAGTGAAGTTTGTATGCAAAAATCACAAAAAAGGGCTTTTATTAACCCTGTTGGACAGCTTCTAATACCAAGCGCCTATTAGCTTTTGGTATAACTACACTCCATATAACATATAAAAA
>JBCCNR010000134.1:0-5287 GCA_039025725.1 Pseudomonadota bacterium
AATAAATAAATTTGACTTTGTACTTATTATTTGTTAGGTTTATTAAGAATGAAAAGATAACATTAAAATAATAAAGAATTTGGGATGACAACTGTACCATATGGTTTTTACAATAATGTCGGAGGCGCGCCTCAGCAGGGTGTTGCGCCATCGCAGGATCTCTACCAGCAATATTATAACGGATTAAATAATTCTGGAGCAGTCCAAGGACCGCCAAGTGCCGGTGTCACACATAGTGCCGTACCAGGAGCCGCACATTTGCCATATCATGCACCCGGGGCGCAAGGTGTAAACCATCATTTAGCCTCACAGCAAGCTCCAGGGAGTATGGCTCATCATTTTGGTGCGCAACATGGAACATCAAATATGAGTGCTGCTATTGATGCTCTACTTGGAGGACAACAGGAAATAGCAACTCAAGCACAATATCATCAAGCGCTTCAAGGCTATCATGAGGCCGTTCAAGGTCTTCAAAACGCAAAGACGAGTGCACAAGATGCGCAATTTAATGCTGCTATAAAAAATGCCACAGAACTTCAAGCAGAGCGTAAAAGCACTCTCGATAGCCTTACAGACTCTCTCAAAGGTCTTTCTGATTTATACCAGTCTCCTGAAGAGAAGAAGACCACAGATAAAAAAACTTAAAAGATTGATCTCCTGTTTTTAAGCCTTTAAGGTAAGGCAAATTTTATCAAAATAATAAGAGATCATCATTGCAATTTTCTAAACAGCTTTCTGGCAAATTTGTTTTTGTTTTATTCGGGGCAACGGGCGACCTTGCGCTGAATAAATTATTGCCTGCGCTTTATAACGCGGTGCGGTTTAATCCATCTCTCGCACAAGGACATTTTATATGCCTTGGCCGCAGCATCACAGATGAGGATAAATATTTTGCAACAGTTAAATCTTATATTGAAAAGGTCTCACAGACAGATTTTGATGCTGATATCTGGCAAAAATTCAGATCACTTTTTTCATTTTTAAAGTTAGATGCGCAAACTGCCGCTGATTTTGACATTTTGAAGAGGCGCATTGAGGCTTTGCAGCCTGACGTGAAAATATATTATCTTTCGACAAGCCCAAAGATTTTCCCTGACATTGTGCATCACCTGACGCGTACCTCTTTGAATGAGGGCAATACACGTATTGTGCTTGAGAAACCCTTGGGAAGCAATTTAAGTGCTGCGCAGAAAATCAATAAAATTGTCCAGAATGCTTTCCCTGAGGATCAGATCTATCGCATTGATCACTATTTAGGCAAAGAATCTGTGCAAAATCTGATGGCTTTACGTTTTGGCAATCGTTTTCTTGAGCCACTTTGGAACCGCATTCATATTCGTTCTGTGCAAATTACGATAGCAGAGGATATTGGCATCAGCTCCAGAGGGGCATTTTATGAAGATATTGGCGCGTTACGAGATATGATGCAAAATCATCTCTTACAGCTTTTATGTTTTATTGCCATGGAGCCTCCATATGCGTTAACGCCAGATGCGATCAGGGATGAAAAACTTAAAATTTTGCGTTCTATTCCGCTTTACACACATGATGAGGCATTAAAGAATACAATTTTCGGGCAATATGCGGAAGGTATGATAAATGGTCAGGCTGTGCCGGCTTATCTTAAAGAAGCAGAAGTCAAAGAGAACAGCAAGACAGAGACTTATATCGCGGCGAAATTTCTAGTAAGCAATTGGCGGTGGGCAGGCGTGCCTTTTTATTTGCGTACAGGCAAAAGGCTTCCCAAAAAACTGGCGGAGATCGTGATTTCTTTTCGCTCTGTGCCACATAATATTTTTATGCCGCCTTTAAATGCAGAAGCTCCGAATAAGCTTGTGATAAATCTTCAGCCACATGATGATATGCGTCTTTATATGGCTGCGAAGCCTCCTGGTGCAACATCGCAACTGCAACAAGTCTCATTGAATTTAAATTTCACAAAACAGCTTAACCAACGCCGTCCTTCGGCTTATGAAAGATTACTATGTGACATTATACGTGGAGATTTATCATTGTTTGTGCGGCAAGATGAGCTAGAGGAAGCGTGGAAAATTATGACACCTCTTTTGGAATTAAAAGAAAAAAATCCTGATATATTAGAGGCGTATAGGGCTGGAAGTTGGGGGCCAGAATCTTCTCATGTGCTTTTAGAAAAAGATCGTGCAAAATGGCATGAGGAACAATAAATTATGGTGAATTATTTTAAATATGACACATCTTTGGAGTGGGCTGATGAGGTTGCGGAGCATATTGCAATAGCGCTCGCATCGGATATTCGTAAATATGGGCGTGCTTCGGTGGCATTATCTGGTGGAAATAGTCCGAAAGTTTTTTTGGAAAAATTAGCTTCCTATCGCCTTGCCTGGGAGAATGTGGTCATTACACTTGTTGATGAGCGCCATGTTCCGCATGATCATGAGGCCAGCAATGAGAGGCTGATACGAGAGTTTTTTTTGGAAAAAGGAGCCGGTGCGACAAAATTTATTCCATTATATAGGGATGCTGAAATTGTGCAAAATGTTGCAATTCTCAATCAAAATATGATTTTAAATGATATACATTATTCTGTCATTGTGCTGGGCATGGGAGAGGATGGACATATTGCTTCACTTTTCCCCATGAGTGACAATATAGATGTGGGGTTGTTTGACCCTATAAATCTTTATTCGCATCAGATTGCACCAGATTTCCCTGAGGATCGTATTACAATGAATTTATGTGCATTTGCAGAATGTAAGAAGATTTTTATTCCGATTCTTGGGGAGAAGAAGGCTATTCTGATGGAGCGTGCACGCGAGCATATTGATCGTGATTTACCTATCAGCTTTGTGTTATCGACATATGGTGATAAAGTCACTATTTTTGAGGCTTGAGTTTATGTTATGAGTATTTCTGAACTATTGGAAAAAACTGCATTAGATGATGCCAGCCAGGTAGGGGCAGCAGATGGCAGTGTTGTACCGCAGGACGGGCCCAAAAACTCTAACTTAGAGGCTGAGGCAACGGTTCTAGGGTCTATTTTAATTGAAAATGACATATATGAGACAATATCAGGCATTGTGTCTAGTGCGCATTTTTCAGACCCATTAAATGCTAAGATTTTTGAAGCCATTGAACGCGTTATCTCCCGGCAACGTATTGCAACGCCTTTGACAATAAAACCTCTCATAGAAGATCATCCAACATTCACAAATGCCAGTGAGCCACAGGAATATCTGACATATCTTGTCTCTTTCGGGGTGGGCTCTTTGACGGCGAAAGAATATGCCAAGACAATCTTTGAATTATCTGTCTTGCGGTCTTTAAGTGCGCTTGGCCGAGAGATCACTTCAACAGCAGAAAAATCTTCTGACAATACCCCCTCAGAGCAAATTACGCTTGCAGAGCAGTCTTTATTTAAGATTGCGCAAACCGGACGCGCAGAGCGTGGCTTTGTCAGTTTCGGCAGTGCACTTGGCAAAGCCGTTGAGGGTGCGGCGGCGGCTCATCAGCGCGGAGGAGGGCTTGCTGGTGTCGCAACTAAATTGCGTGATTTAGATAAAAAGCTTGGTGGGTTGCATCCCTCTGATTTGATTATTCTGGCCGGACGTCCGTCGATGGGTAAAACTGCACTGGCGACGAATATTGCCTTTAATGCTGCTGCCAGTTATGTCAGTCAGCTTGATGAAGCTGGGCAAAAACAGACTATTGACGGGGCATGTGTTGCATTTTTTTCGCTTGAAATGTCCGCTGAGCAACTTGCCGCCCGTATCCTCGCGGAGCAAGCTGAAATGTCGTCAGAAAAAATCAGACGCGGAGATTTCAATGAAGATGAATTTTACGGCCTACATGATGCTGCAAAGCATCTGGAGAATATTCCGCTTTTCATTGATGATACGCCTGCTATTGCTCTATCGACATTGGCGGCGCGCTGCCGGCGGTTGAAGCGTCAGAATGATTTGGGGCTGATCATTATCGATTATTTGCAGCTTTTGCGCCCTCCTATTTCTGGTCGTCGCGGGGATAGCCGTGTGCAAGAGCTCACTGAGATTTCTATGGGCCTCAAAGCCATTGCCAAGGAGCTAAATGTTCCGGTGATTGCGTTATCACAATTATCTCGTGCGGTTGAGAGTCGGGATGATAAAAGGCCTCAGCTCTCTGATTTGCGCGAATCAGGTTCGATTGAACAGGATGCGGACGTTGTGATGTTTGTCTTTCGGGAAGAATATTATGTTGGGCGCCGAGAGCCTCGCGAAGGCACGTCTGAGCATGAAAAATGGCAATTAGATATGCAGGGCTGTAAAAATATCGCTGAGGTCATTATCGGCAAGCAGCGTCACGGCCCAATCGGAACAGTTAAATTACAATTCACCGCGCAATATACGCGTTTCACTGATCTGGCCGAAAATTTAGAGGCTCATATTATTGATTGACACTTTTACGGCGCGGTGTCCATTGGTTGATATCCGGTAAATGTTTGTTGCTGTCTGGCTGCGACTTCTTCAAAACTTTGTTTCGCAACAAAAAGGTTAATGATTTGAGGTGTCGTGAGCAGAAAATCTTTATACACATATTCCGTATCAAAAGCGAGATTAATAAACGGTTCTTCTTCCAAAGCCTGATTAAGCTTTTCAGATGCGTCTTTAAGAGAGGTGAAGTCTTCTTCCACGTCATCATAAATTGCTTTTATGATACGATTTAACGCATTCATATCAGGTTCTCCAGATAAAACCGAATCGGTTAAGCTTTTAACATATTTTTCGATTGTATTGAGTATCTTTACATTTCTTATTGTTTTTTTAGCGAAGTCATTTGTAATGCTTCCCTCCTTTGCCCAGCCTCTAAGCGTGGTTTCTGCATCATAATGTATTAGTTTGCTATAAAGTTGTTTTTCAGCAAGCTCTTTTAGCTCTCGATTTTTAACTTTTTCACAGAATACAGTCAAAGGTGCAACATGCAGACGAAAAATACTTTTACTATTTTTTAACAAATCTAAAAATGCAACTTCAAGCTTGACTCTAAAATCTATAGAAAGATCTTCTTCGATTATCTCTGTCCCTTCATGAATAGCATCTTCGTTGCCATTAGAGATACTGTCAGTAAGTCGCTCTTTTGCAGCATTCTTGGCATTTTCCGAAAGTTCAGGATCAAAATAAATTTCTCTAAAGCCTGTAAAGCCTGTAAAGCTAGAAGTATTGTTAATCAGTCTGATAAGAGTTTCTTCAGCTTCTGGGCACATGTCAGATTCTTTGTAATCTCTACATATCTTTGCAAGTTGCTTAACTTTCTCAATCTGTTGCTCTTCGAC
>JBCCNR010000135.1:0-5233 GCA_039025725.1 Pseudomonadota bacterium
CAGCTTTAATGTCTGCAACAGGTGGCAGGGTTAAAGGTGTTATAGGTGGTCGTCCTGAAAAAGATTTCCCTAAAAAATTCCTGGAGCCCCATGGAAACGATATGATGCTTTTAGAAACTGCCAAAAGCAATGCACAAAAACATTCAAACATTACTTTTACATTAGAGGGTGAAGCCCCTGAGTCCCCTATTATTGTTTCTCTTGCTGGTGGAACGCCAAATATGCTCATGCAATCGACAATACTGCCTGATATAGATTATCATTTTAACCGCCTGCCAGTAAAAGATAATTCAGCAATTATTGAAGTGCACTACCCACAGTCAAGTTTTGCGCTTCTCAAAACTCATATGGAAGCTGGGCTTTTTGATGGAAGAGAGCATATTTTTATAGGCCATAATTTACAGAAAGCAAAAGATAAGAATTACGAAGATGAGTATGCTTCTTTCTTAAAATTATGTAAATCAAAAAAGGTTAAGGTCTATGAAGGTATGCCTTTTGGTCATGGCGACAAAGAAAACTATCAACGCAGTCCAATTCCGCTTGGTGTGAAAGGGATCCTTTTCAAAGGAGATGATGGAAAAGCCATGCTGACATTTTTACCGGCTTAAAAACAGATTTTTACAAATATTTGTGCATTGAAAAAATATTATTAATTTTCATTCACATATGTTCCCGGTGCATCGCAAAGAGCGTCCGTAATATGGCGTACCGGGACCTGTTCACCTGAATATTTTGCAAGCCATTCTTTCCAATTATGCCACCATGACCCTTGATGCTCTTCGGCGCCAAGACTCCATTCTTCAAAGCTCTCTGGAAGACCATTTTCATTGGCACTCTCATTGATCCAATGCTGATATTTATGATTGTCGGGATGGTTGATCACGCCTGCAATATGGCCTGATCCTGCCAGCATAAAACGCACATCGCCCTTATAATTTTTAGCTCCCTTATAAACAGATAGGGCAGGGGCGATATGATCTTCTTTTGAAGCTTGAATATACATCGGAATATCAATAGATGATAAATCAACAATATGATCCTCAATGACCATTTTTCCTTTAACAAGATCATTATTTAAATAACAATGCTCAAGATAATCTAATTGCAAACGCATTGGCATACGGGTTGTGTCAGAGTTCCAATAGAGCAAATCAAAAGGAAAAGGGTCCTTCCCGAGTAGATAATTATTGACCACAAATGACCAGATTAAATCATTTGCTCGTAATAAATTAAACGTATTCGCCATTTCATGGCCCTGAAGATAGCCTCCATTGGCGCGCATTATGCGTTCAATATTTTGAATTTGCTCTTTATCAACAAAATAAGAGAGCTCTCCTGCTTCGGAAAAGTCAGACTGCGAAGCAAAATAGGTCACATTATGAATACGATCATCGCCTCGTGCTTTCATAAGCGATAAAGCCATGCTCATCATCGTACCGCCGATGCAATATCCAACCACTGAAGATTGTTTTTGTCCTGTAATAGCCTCGACATTATCAAGCGCACAAAACAACCCACGTCGCATATAATCTTCGAAAGAATATTCAGCATGTTCCTGCGTAGGATTGCGCCATGATACAACAAAAGTTGTGAAGCCTTGCGCTGTTATCCATTTGATCATGCTATTTTCAGGGCGCATATCAAGAATATAATATTTATTAATGAAAGGCGGGAAAATAACCAATGGCCGCGCATAAACTGTTTCAGTCGTTGGAGAATATTGAATAAGCTCAATGAGCTCATTACGGTAAACAACTTTCCCGGGCGTTGTGGCGAGGTCTTTCCCAACCTCAAAAGCACCATAATCTGTTTGCGTAATTTGCAGGCGCCCATTGCCGCGCTCAAAATCCCGAACGAGATTCTGCAACCCCTTTACAAGATTATACCCACCTGATTTAAATGTTTCCTGCAAAACTTCTGGGTTTGTCATAAGAAAGTTCGAAGGAGAAAGCGCATCAACAAATTGTTTCGTAAAGAAAACAGCACGATCTCGGCTGCGTTGATCAAGATTTTCTCCAGCCATTTCGACAGTTTCAACAACAGAATTGCCCACAATCAAATAGCATTGCTTGATGAAATCAAAGAAGGTATCGTTCCACGCTTCGGATTTAAAGCGGCGATCTTTGATAAGGGGCGCATTGTCGGCTGTATTTTCGCCATTAATTTTTGACAATGTTTGTGCGCAAAGATCCGTATATTTTTGCCATAAATTCAACTGAGCTTCGAAGATTTTTTCCGGATTTTGCATGAGAGAAGATAATGTATCAACCCAGCTTTGAAAAGAATTGAGTGGATCAAAAACACCCTTATCATGTTGGGCAAAATTGGAAAAAAACACCTCTGAGGTCAGCTTTTGACTAAGAGCAATCATTTGATTGATATTTGATCCAACATCAACAGCAACATTTGTGAATAAATCGAGTGCGCTCTCACTTTCCTTTTGATCAGGAATATCATTTGCAATATTTTGATTAGCGATGTCCTGTGGAAGCTCTACTTTTTTTATGTCTCGCTTAAGGGGTATCTCTTTTTTATCATTTTCGGCATCGATTGGTCTTGCGACAGAAACAGCTTCTTGTGACATAATATAACCTCTAAACTGGCTTGGCCAGACATATATAGTTGAATTGCTATAACAACTTATTGGCTTTTAAACTGCTTTTGTCTATAATGCAACTCTTGGTCTTGAGATCACCTGAATAGGAGACAATATTGGGTTATTTTTCTTTCTCAGTAACCTTTTTTATTATCATTGCGTTAGCTTGCATGTTTTTATTTGGATGCAGTGAGTCTTCTTCATATGAAAATAAGATCGATCTGAACTCTGTTCCCGAAAGGCCTTATGCAGATGGTCCCCTCTGTGTTGCATTGGAAAAGCAGGATATGCTTCTAGAGGATGGTGATAAGCTCTCAGCCGAGGCGCATCAGATCGCATTGCAGCATGATGAAGAGCTTCTGCGTTATTAAATATGCAATATTTTACAAGTTATATGTCGCTTGCATTAGAGGAAGCGAAAAAAGCCGCCGATAAAGAAGAATTCCCTGTGGGGGCGGTCGTCATTTCTCCTGATAATGAAGTGATATCACAAGCTCATAATCGTACTAGAGAATTAGATGATCCAACGGCGCATGCTGAGATCCTTGCGCTACGTGCAGCAGCAAATAAGCTCGGCAATGAAAGGCTGGTTGGATGCAATTTATATGTCACATTAGAGCCCTGTACGATGTGCGCTGGTGCTATTTCACATGCGCGGATTAAACGGCTTTACTATGCGCTTGAAGATGAAAAAGGTGGAGCCATTTCAAACGGAGTGCGCTTCCTAGATCATAAAAATTGTCTTTACAAAACGGAATATTATTATGGGTTTGAAGCGGAAAAATCCAAAAAAATAATAGATGATTTCATAGGTAGATTAAGAGTGGACAGCTTTTAGGGGCAGCACTACAAACTGTTAATAAGCCATTTACTCTCTTTTGTTAGTTTAATTTATAAAACTTTTATTAGTAAAAAGATGGATACATCGCAACAGCTTTTGTTTCAAATGACGTCAGTAGAGGCTTTGGATAGCTCCGAAGATATGCAGAACTATATGCTGGCGCTTTATAAATTATTGGAATTTAGTGCAAAAGCGCCCTCCGAAATGCGTAAATTTATGGTTCTTGGTGCGTCACAAGATATGATCAGTCGCGCGAGACAAGGTACTGAATTTCCTTTTACAAATCCATCATTGCTAAAGTTGATCAAACAAATGATTGTGCAAATTCCACCTGAAGCCTTATCTGCATTTTCACATATTCTGCCAGAAAATTTACAAAAAGCCTTGCAGCCCAAAACGAACGAAGAACATAAATCAGCAAGGTCGGTGCGCGCTATTCAGGACGCACAAAAGAAGGCTTTTTCGCATAATGTACTAAATCATCAGCCTTCTTTGAAGGATCAGCCTGCTCCTCCCCCTCAGCAAGCTCAGAAGCCCTTAAGACAAAGCCCTCCTGCAAAAGAGGCTCCTTCCCCTCCGCAAGAGATGCCAATTTTTCTAAAAGAAATTACGGAAAAATTTTCAGTCCGCGCTTTATTGCCTATTTTTGGGGTAAAAGTGACCGACAATGAAGCCAAAGACAGAGCCGCCCTCACGCCATATTTTTTTGTTCTACAGGAAGCTCTCTTTTGCTACAATCCTGAAAGTCACAACTTCGATAAAGGCGAGACATATAAAATAATGTGTCGTCTGCGCGGTTTTGTTATGATGTATTATCGCAAAGGTGCATCTTATAAGGATGCGCTCGATTTATTTACAAAGCTTTATCCCAATAATATCGGCCTCATGGCCAAAGGAATTGGCATTGTAAATTATGGAAATTTTATTTGTGGTGTCGCATGTTTGGCTAAAATGTGTCAAAATGCCCCAGATGGAAGATTTATATCAGCACTTTACGATGTCGCTGATGAAGAAGGAGCCTATACATTGCCCTCAACATTTCAACCCATTCTTATCCCATCTGCACTGCCGTTCCCAGTTGCAATTGCATCAGGTGGTATTTTAAGTGCTCAAATTCCCGAAGCTGGTCAAAAATTCGGAGCACATCATCTGCCTGAAAGTTTTGCAACCATCAATATCGATACTGGCGAAGGAACGCTGCATTAAGCAGAAAAGTAAAAGCTAATATATAAGCTTAAAAAAAGGATCGAGCAGAAAGCCAAAGCGCCCTGCCATCTTAAGTTGTGACATGTTAACAACTAGACATTCGCATGCTTCATCTTCAAAAACGCCCGGTGAATGTAACGTTTTATTGTCCATTATAACAAAATCACCGGCATTATATGTCCCGAACTCATCTTGATAACCACCACTTAAAACAAGTGTCATTTCACACCCACCATCATGCTTGTGTGATGGCATTTTTGTGCCGGCCTTAATATTCATCAGACTCACACGACTATGCTCATCGGTCTTAGGCAAAACACGCTCTGAAAAAGAGAAGAATGAACGGTGTCTTACTTTGTGCTCAACGCGCTGAAGATGCTTTTCAAGTGGGCTTTTATTCAATCTAGAAGGTATATTTTTCGATGCCGCAATGGTATCATGATCCGTAGAGCCATGATTGAAGTGATTATGAGCAGCACCATTCTCAATTTTACTTTGCCAGAATTGCTCAAAATCATCATCTGTCACAGTATTTGCACTATGATCTGTATGATTTTGAAGGATTTCACCGCCAACCTCTTCGGCCATGG
>JBCCNR010000136.1:0-5216 GCA_039025725.1 Pseudomonadota bacterium
AATGTCCACACGCCCTAGGCTATATGGTCAATAAAGGTTTAACTTTTTGTTTTTATAATTTAATAGAAAATAAAAATGGTTTCTAAAATGAAAAATATTATATGGCTTGCAGCAATAGCCCTCGTTACAGCTTTTTTATCAGGCTGTAACTCTCTCAATAGTGCCTATCCGCCTGCGCCGAAAGATGTCAGCTCTCCGCTGCAAAAACCAGAATATCAACTTGGTCCCCTCGATAATATTCAAATTTTCGTCTGGCGCTCACCGGAGCTCTCGACAAATGTCGCGATACGCCCAGATGGAAAAATCTCCATCCCCCTCATCGAAGACCTCACAGCAGCAGGCAAAACCCCAACCCAGCTTGCTCGTGAAATCGAACAAATCCTCAGCACATATGTCAAAGACCCTCTTGTCACTGTCATCGTCAGCGGATTTACCGGCGCATTTGAACAACAAGTCCGCGTGATCGGACAATCAAAAAATCCGTCTGCGATACCTTATAGCTCTGGTATGACCGTTCTGGATGTTCTGATCGCCGTCGGAGGCCTAAAAGAATTTGCAGATGGAAACTCAGCAACACTCACCCGTGGTACAGATAAAATGAGAAAGACCTATGCGCTGCGTTTGGATGACTTGATCAGAAAAGGTGATATCGAAGCAAATGTGCCCGTCTTGCCCGGAGATGTGATTATTATTCCTGAATCCGTCTTTTAAACGATTGGAAAAAATAGCGTGAGCCAGATTAGTTTCTATATTCATTTTTTCCTTCAGGAACTCCGCGTCAAAAGATGGCTGTTTCTTTTGATCATCTGGCTTATATCCTTATTCGGTATCATCGTCGTTATTTTTATCCCAAACCAATATAAAACACGCGCAGGTATCTCTATCGATACAGACCAGCTTCTGTCAAAGGTGGTCGATAACACAACTTTCTCCTTGAAAAATTCAACCATTGCACAGGCTCAAAAAGTCAGCCAAATCGTCTATGCAACCGATAATCTCCGTAAAGTTTTGCGCAAAACATATCCGAGAATCGATGAACTCACCGCAGAACGCGAAATCATCCTCGTTGAAGATATGCGTAAAAATCTTACCTTCCAAAGTGTTGGCCTCAGTAAAGATTATTACGAGATGACATACACACATTCCGATCCAGATATCGCCTATAATACTTTGCGTGAAATCTTAAGCACTTTTATTGAAACCAATATCACCCAACTTTCCAGCAATAGCGAACAGGCAGAACTTGTCTCCGCAGATACGCTCAAAACCAGACAACGTGAATATGCCGTCGCCCAAAAACAATTTGCAGATTTTCAAAAAGATAATCTGGTGCTTATTGACCCAAATGGCCTCTTATCAGCTGATCTGAATAAATATCGTGACCTCGTCGAAAATTATGAATTAGACCGTCAGCGCCTGTCACGGCGTATTACCAACCTACGTAGCCTCGTAGCCCAAACCCCAAAAGTGATAGGCGGCACAAATGCCGTTGATCCCGTCTGTAGCACAACAAAATTACAGTCACAAATCAATGCCGCCAAAGCAAGAGGCCTCACTGAATCGCATCCCGACATCATATACCTTAAAGAACTTTTGCGCGTAAAAGAAGACTCCTGCGCAAATGCCGGCACAAAACGCGACAGCAGTAACAACCCTGCTTATCTTCAGCTTTTGGCAGAATTACAGCTTGCGCAGGAAAATATCAAAACCTTAGAAAAAAAATATCAACAAGCGCGCGAATCTATCCCAGCCCTGGAAGCCAAACTTGCACGTAGACCTCTTATTCTTGAAAAGCTTGAAACATTGCGCAAGAAAAAAGATAAAGCAGAGAAAAGCCTTGGCCTCGCTGACTTAAATAATGACCGCCTGCAGGAAACCATCGATCTTAACCGCAAAACAGGTCTTGTGAATTTCGATGTGATACAAAAAGTCCTCTATCCCTTAAAACCCGAAAAGCCAAACCGTATTTTGCTCTTTATCGGATGTATGCTGGCCTCCGTCGCCGGAGCCGCCGGACTTATCATCTTACGTGTGCATCTGGAACAACGCATGCCAACAGTCTATCACCTAAGAGAAGCCTTTAATCTTCCAATTTTAGGCACAATCTCAAAAGTCGAAGGCATTGATAAAACAGACTCGCATGCCGGCAGCAATATTATGTGGTCTGGTGGAATTGGCTTTTTACTGCTTCTCTATATTTTTGTCATTTGGTTCTATGCTGTAAATCATGGCAGAGTAAATTTAGAAGATTATTATGAAAAAATCTTCTTAACAGTGAATATGCTGAGTTAGGACCGTAATATGGCAGAAGATAGAGGCAGATTTGAATATAATCCAGATGCTCCGCAAGATGGGCGCCAAGATAGATATAAGGAAAATATGTTCAAACTGCCCTTCGGGCAACTGCAACATCAGGGGTTTATCCACCCAAAAGCCCGGCGCTCTCTCACCAGTGAGGAAATGCGCCTCATCAAAAGACGCCTCTTCCAGAAAATGTCTCTCGCGGATCTCAACCATCACGATGACACAAAAGAAAATGAAGAGGAAAACGACCTACAGCATGTTATCCTCGTGACAAGCTCAAAACCCGCCGAGGGGAAAAGCTTTACAGCCCTCAATCTGGCCTTATCAATCATTCTCGATGAAAAATATAATGTGCTGCTGATTGATGCAGATATCGCACGGGCTTCCATCTCAAGGCGGCTGCGCTTACAGCAACAATCAGGCTTAACAGACCTCCTCAGAGAGAAACACCCCAATATCCCACATTTTATCAAACGTGAAATCAATTTCCCACTGTCATTCATTCCCGCAGGATCAGGCGTGGCCACAGCAACCGACCTGTTCGGTGGAAAGAAAATGCGCCGATTTGTACATGATATCGCCAATCGCTATAAAGATCGTATCATCATTTTCGATGCCCCACCCCTTCTGGCCAGTACCGAAGCCATCGTCCTTGCGCAACATGTTGGGCAAATTATCTATGTTATTGATGGCTCTGAAACGCCGCGATCAACGATTGAGGCCGGCCTCGATATTCTGGGACGATATGATAATGTAGGCCTCGTTCTGAACAAAACCAGCATGCATAATGATATCGCCCAATTTGGTGCCTATTATGATCATTATTTCAATCAAGAGTAAAAATGAAAATTGATTTTTAAAGATATTCTTATATATTAGATATGTCACCTTGTGTGACTATGGACATAAACGTGCGTGTAATAAGCATGTCGGACCCGGGGGCGGTACCCGGCGTCTCCACCATAAACATGAAAATATAGCTCTTTTTTATGTATTACGGGGACGAAATAGGATTGACGGCTGCCCAAAGGCGTTGCTTTGTCCCGGCACTCACCTTCCGTTATAGGTTTTTCAACACAAATGCCAATGATAATGGTTTTGTGATAAGTGCAGCTAACGACAACACCGACTTCGGTGCCGTTGCAGTCGCTGCATAAGAAATGCGCTACTAATTTGTAGCAATTTTCGCTCACGAAGTCCTGGCCTCATATAACCTTGGCCAGGCGGGGTCCGGAGGGTACCTGGCAACAGAAACCCTCACTTTTTACCAAAATCATTCATAAATCTCTTTCCAGTAAGCAAAAAAATGGCATATTTTTTGCTAAGCTACAGTTATGAAAGATGATGATGAAATTAAAAAAGCTCCCCCTGAAACAAGCTCGGAAGTAGAGAAAGCTCCTCTTGATATGAGCGTGGAGGAGCTTAAAGATAAATATTTAGAACTTTGTTCTGGTAAGGAACTTCCAGAGGATTCAAAAGAAATAAAGGAGATTGCAGAAACCCTTAAACCCGGTTCAGCTGGGGAGGATATAAAAACCGCCGCGGCACTTGACGTCTTGGAAAACCACGCATTACCAAACATAGATTTTTTAAACCCAGATGGCTATGGCGAGCTGGTTCAAGCACAAATTAAAACAACTCAAGAAGCATTAACAAAAAAAATCAATGGTATTAAAAAACTAAATAAACCAAACCTAAGTGACGATGATAAGCAAGCTATTCAACAACTAGCTTCTTTGGCACTGCTCCAAAGCGGTTTTCAATGGGCTAAAGATCTTACAAGGAAATTAATTCAAGCAAGCTTTAAAGGTGAGACATTTTTTGATGCTGTTAAAAATGCTATGGGGGATAATTTTAATAATATTGTTAAAGAAATATCTGGTAGGGCATTGTGCACAGATGCCACGCCCGAAGATAAAAAAAATGCAATAGACCTCATCAAGGCAAGCCTTGGACAACAGAACGCTTTTAATGCTGTTAAAAATGCTATGGAGGATAATTTTAATAATATTGTTAAAGAAATATCTGATAGGGCATTGTGCATAGATGCCACGTCCGAAGATAAACAAAAGGCAATAGACCTCATCCAACAATCAGCTAGAACAACAAATCCATTTAATGCTGTTAAAGATGCTATGGGGGATAATAGTTTTAAAGATATTGTTATACAATTATTTAGAAGAGATGCTGATGCTTCAAATGATGATTTACCAAACAAACAAAACTCATTTCTTGTTGTCTTATGTAAATTAAAAGGTCCTAGACAAGCCCTTTTGGTTGCATTAGGAGAAAAAGTCTCCGAAGTTTTCATAAGAACTTTAAGCAGAGCAATGCAAGATCCAAAACAGTCAGACAAGTGGATAGACCTTTCTTATAGTTCTGCACGGGTATTTCAAGTATTTCATGATTATTATCTTAAGCCCAAAATAGGGGAACTGAAAACTCTAGATGAAAGTAGTAGAAATAAGTTTGTCGATATATTGTGTTACTTCCTTAAAAAGCCAAATTATGTTGTTGAAGATATTGCTAAATTAATTGATAGAGATACTTGTTTTACACAAGATGAAACTATAAAGCTATTGAGTGCGTTAGGCCATAAGTGCGATTATGTGGAATTTAAAGCCTTAACGGATAAACTAGACCCAGAGCATAAAGAAAGCATATTTGAAAAAAATGAAGAGGATCAAAGTTTAAGCCCTGAGCAACTTAAAGAAATTCAAAGCATAAAAGATAAATTTAAAGATTTATATACTGAATATGTTAATAAAAACCCAGATAAATTTGGGCAAGGCCCACCACCTCTTCAGGTGTCTTGAACACGCCAAGCTTGCCACAGGCGGCAGGCCCTGGTTCAAAAAAAGTCTTCAACGTGTCACAACTGCCTGCCCCGGCATCGGATCTGATGGAAAAAG
>JBCCNR010000137.1:0-5210 GCA_039025725.1 Pseudomonadota bacterium
ATTTGAACGCTGTCTGGATAATATAAAAATAAACCTGTTGGTGAAGGGCTTTACACAAGAAGTCCTCACCTACGTAGACGATGAAAATGCTCACCTTATCTGCGATCTGCTTGCCAAAATGGAAGATTTCATCTGTGGCATGAATGAGCTTCAGCAAGAAAAATCATACGCCTAGCCCTAAAATAAGAAACCCCTCAATGCCAAAGCATTAAGGGGTGGAGATACCAAGAAAAGAAAAATCACAGGATACTACCATGTATAAAACACCATTTTCAAGATTTATAAACGCCATTGAGGCAATTTTTTTCCGCATCGCTATAGGAGGAGGCCTCTTTATGTGGGTCTATATAGCCTATCGCACGCTTTGCGGAGGGTAAGATGTTGATTACGTTTGACCATCTTCGATTGTTACGAGATAGATCCCCCCTTCATTTACATGCTGAACTATACAGAGGCATCAAGATAGAGCGCCCTTCTTATCAGATTGCTTCAGATGCGTTACAGACCGCAATCTGTGAAAGTATTATGAGTTTTTCAAAAAAATACGGTCATATCGGGGGATACAACAAGAAACAGAAAGAAGACAATGAGCGCATAGTTATAAACTCCGGCAGAATACCTCTGCATTTAGATTTTTACAATGATGTTGTGGCGATACAGACTAAGTTTAAAAGTAAAACCTTAGATGTCTTTCGCAAAGATCGAGAAACCTACCACTATGCAGACTTTACTTTCTGTGATGTTCAGTGTCGCGCACATTTTGGCTTGTATAATAATAACATCAACAGCTTACTTTTCATTAAGCTTGCGAAGCATGCCGGCAAATATGAAAAATATATATCTCGAAATGGAGATTATGCGGAAGCTGCATTTGCACTTAAAGCTATAGAGTACACCACAGGCAGAAAGCCACCAGCTTGCTACATCATGGCTACAGAAAATAGCCCTCCCTATGCACATGCATTTTTTAGACTGTCAGATGAACTTCTTGAGCAGGGCAATGTTGAGAATGTTGAGACTATTGAGCGTCTCAAAAATTATCAAAAAAACGGCTACCCATCTTACTTTGATGGTGCTGCCAAAATCGTTGAATAATTACAACTACCAAAGGATAGATTATGGGAAACTTACAAATTATTGAAAAAGCATTAGCGCCAAATGGCCATTTTATGGGAGAGCTAAAACGCATACTACCAACACATGTGAAGCCAGATTTTGTGGCCAAAACTTTTTTGACCACTTTGAAACATAACCAAAAACTTCAAAGCTGTAGCACAGGCTCTTTAGAGAAATGCTTAATGGGAGCTTCTGAATATGGCCTCCCAATCGATGGGAAACTTGCATCTTTGCTTCCTTTTAAGGGGACAGCAACTTTGGTTATTGGCTATCAGGGGATGATTAAGCTCATGTATCAATCAGGGCTTATATCGTCTTACATAGCAGAAAAAGTTTGTGAAAATGATATCTTTGACATCGACTACGGCTCAGAAAACCCTTTGACCTTTAAGCCGTGTATTCGAGGCGACCGCGGTGAAGTGATAGGATTTATATCCATAGCGCGCTTTAAAAATGGCGGTGAACTGTCCTTTAAATATATGACAAAAGACGAATGCTTAGTGATTGGAGCAAACCACTCACCAACATTCGATAGAGCAGACTCACCATGGAAAAAGCATCCAGACGCTATGTGCCTAAAAACAGTTATTCGTCAGCATTCTAAGTTCCTACCCCAATCAGCGCAGATTTTTGACCAAATCTCCGAAGATGGTGAAGTTATGAGCTTCAAAGACGATGAAACAGTTATACAGCACGAAAGTCAACCACATTTTGAGCCAGAAGTTGAAAGAGCACCAACTCCTCAACAATCGCCTATCCAAGATGACCACATACCACATATTACAGTCAAGGATGAAGCTTATTTTATGAACCTTCTGGCCAATGCAAAAACCGTGGATGATGCTCAAAATATAATCATTGGCAGCGACTTTGAAAGCTTCGCGCAAAAAGACAACCAAGCTTACTATCGCTTGATGGAAGCCGTCAGCGCAAAAAAATCAGAATTACAACAAAATCAATAAGAGGTTAATATGAGCAATATAATTGTATTTGATACCGAAACAGGCGGTTTTCTTAATAAAGGGTCTTCACATGAAGATCGCGTGCGTCTTGTGCAACTTGGAATGATCAAATTTGACAAAGACGGCAATGAAATTGATAGATATGATCAATTAGCCTTACAGTCAAAGCCAATACCAGAAGATGCCATCAAAATTCACGGCAAAACTGATAGCATGTGTAGAGAGAAAGGGATACCACCCTTTGAAATAATTAACGCGTTCAAAGAATGGTGTGAAGACGCCGATACTCTTGTCGCTCACAATGCCTCTTATGATGTCGATTTTATTATGTCAGAGGCTGAAATCGAAGGTGTCGAGCTTAAACTTCCTAAACAGATCATTTGCACAAAGCAGATGTATCATAATATCTGCAAATTTCCGCCAACTCAAAAAATGATTGCAGCTGGGCGCGGTGACAGCTTTAAACCGCCAAAACTTGAAGAAGCCTATCATATGCTATTCAAAGAAAAGTTTGAAAATGCACATGATGCTTTTGCAGATGTAAGAGCAACGGCAGCAATTTATTTCGAGTTTTTCAAACGTAATATGCTTAAGCAGTTTCCAAATGCCCTAAAAGAAGCTGAGCTTTTCCTAGCAACAAAACCACAGGAAGACCTTGGAGATCTTGTCATTGTGGAAGGTGAAAAAATCAATGGCAAATCACCAGAAAATATATTCAGCAATGAAGGCTATGAAATGATAGTCAAATTATGCGAAGCACAGATATCAGCTTTTCATATACCCTCTCTTACAACCAAAAAGGGACAGAGTGAGCTCATAAGCTTTGCCTCAAAATTCCGAAAATCAAAAGCACCCATCAAAAAGATTTTTGAGAATTATATTGCCGATCTTGAAAAGCCAATTATTGAAACGCAAAAGAAAATCAAAAATGTAAAAGCTGAGTTTGAGCGGATTGAAGCACATCTTGAAGAAAAGTACAAAGAAGTACGTGAGCCAGTAACCAAACTTGAGGACGCTGAAAAGGAGCGTAAAAACAATATAAGCGCAAAGCTTAATGATATGAAATCTATCAGAACTGTTACGGCTCGTACGTCAGCAGATATTCAGGCTTTGTTTGAGCGTCTTAAAACTTTTGAAGATTTTAATTTTGAAGAACTACAAAGTGATGCAAATGCTGAATATCAAGAAATTCAAAAACACTTAAACAGCACTTTAGAGATCATACAACTTGCTGAAAAAGCAACGGCTGAGCAAAATAACATCGCCCCCCTTGCTAGCTATACAAACATTACGGCGAATAATATCCATACACCAGTTGGTGCTCCTCCCTCTTTTCATACAAGCACACTTGATAAGGATAAAATTAGGGAAGACCTCATAACAGAGCTTATGATGACGTATCGTATGCTGCCGGCGCATGCACGCGCATTAGTACAAGATATAGAAGCCGGAGATATACCAAGCCTGAGAATATCTTACTCAGTGATGGCCGCATGACCCCATGCAGGCGCCAGTTTAACAGTTACGCTTAAGACCTTCCATCTCAAGCGTATAGCTCTCTCTGCTCGTCCCTTCTGAATTGTTTAACAGCAGAGAGAGTGCAAATATTAAGGAAAAACATTTGCAATACTTTAGAACGGTCGGATTTCAAATCCTACCGTTGCAAAATACTGCAAACAAGAGTGGTAATCTCTAATTAAGGAAAAGACATGACACAACAGGAGGCAACAGCATGAGCGATATCCACCAAGAACCCTCACCACGTAGCCTTGGAGAAATGCTCCTCCAAACCATGCAAGAAGTCCGCGACGAAATCAAAAAACTCCGGCAGAAAGATGATGATCTTTGGACAGCCCAGCGCATTGCAGAATATCTCAGCCTGTCCGTTAAAACCGTGCAAGGCAGCACAATCAATCAAAGAGACTTTCCGGCGCCAGTGGCAATAAGATCACCCCACTCACAAGGCGGATCCAAACGATGGATTGCAGGCGAAGTCAAATTATGGGCAAAAAAGGTCAAACTGCATAAGTAGGAGATATTAAAAATGAGCAATCATAACGATGAGATCAATGAAATAGCAAGAGCATATGACGAAAAGATCGACTGCTATCAAAAGCAAATACATTCGATAAACACTTACAAAATGTACTTGAGAGCCGATTTGTATAAATATGCTGAGTCAGAAGTCCTATCTCTTACGCTCGAAGTCAACAAGCTAATAGAGCAGAAAAACAAAGCCATCGCACTTGTTAAAAACGCATAAGCATGATTGTAGGGACATAAACCATGATGATATTAAGGGTTTTACTGTGGATTATGATAGCAGCACTTGCTCTGTTTACTGCTATAGGTGCAGTTCTTTACTTTTCTCAAGCTGAGCTATCGCATATTTTGAAGACAATTTTCTTTTTTGGAGTAATGACGATCTACGTTTTATACACCATCAAAAAAAAGGAAAAACAAATGAAAAAAACTTCAGATGACTGGCAAGTGGGCGACAGAGTTGTAGCAAATTGCCAAAAAGCAGCATCAGATTACATGAATAATAGTTACATAATAAGAAAAATTTCTGGTGAAGATATATCTATTTCCTTTGACACTTGCTTCGGGTCACACCCTAGCAGAATTGTCAAAAAAGAGTTTTTAACCAACATCACCGAGATGGAACGCGCGATGGGGAGAATATGATTGCAAAAACAATTTGTTAATAGTAACATGTTACCATGGAGCATATGGACAACCCCCAAACACCAAGCAAAAAAATGCATGATTACAGAAAACGCATGCAAGCGTCAGGCCTCAGACTTGTGCAGTTTTGGGTGCCCGATACACGTCGTGAAGGCTTCGCTGAGGAGGCAAAACGACAATCTTTGCTCACAAGACACTCCGACAAAGAGGCCCTGGACTTTATTGAACAGGCTGCAGATTGGTGAAACGAGGAAATATCGTCATTGTTTCGGCGCAAGGTGATTATGGAAAGCCAAGACCTGCAGTAGTCGTACAATCAGATTTATTTAACGATACACACGCAAGCATTTTAGTCGCTCTCATTACAAGCGATTTGCACGATGCCCCATTATTCCGATTAGATATTGAACCATCTGAAGAAAATGGCCTATTGTCCAAATCACA
>JBCCNR010000138.1:0-5161 GCA_039025725.1 Pseudomonadota bacterium
ATTTTTAAGTACATGAAGTTCATAAATATACTAATATATACTTTAATTTTATTTTTAAGTCTCATTCAATATAGTTTATCTGCCTATCTGGAAAAGCCAATACAGGCTGAGGCTTCTGAAATTTTAAAATTAAGAGTAGCCTTTACTTTCGATCATACGCTTGATCGGGATATAGATGATCAGTTTTGCAGTATGAATAATTATCTCAGGCGCAAAGCGATTGACCGCTTATGGCAGAAATCTCGCGCTCTGGGCAGTATATCTGATAAAATTGATGCACTCTTTCACCCGACTGAGCATATTAATTTCTTTTTGCGTTCAAAACATAAGGCAGAACATGCAGCCTATAAATTGGGTGTACTTTATGCCGGAGGGGGGTGCCATACACCTGATCTTAAAAAAGCAAAACATTATCTTATTCAGGCAGCAGCTATACCAGAAAGCCGTTTTGTCTATGCGATGATTTTGCTGAAAGAAGGGCAGAGCTTCAAGACGGCCTATCAGCTCCTCACTGAGGCTGGAAATCTGGGCCATGGGCGTGCATATTATAATGCTGCAACATTATTATATAAAAAGAATGTCAGTGATTATGCACCGAGAATTATTTCTTATCTCGAGCAAGCGGCTAAAAATGGCTATGTTCGCGCATTTAATGATCTTGGGGTTTTTCTGCTATCTGATATCGGAGCGGGATATCGTATATCTTTTCGAGATCAGCGCAATGACAGGCTTGTGAAAAAATATCTGAACTCTGCGCATCAATTGATTGATTATGCTGCATCATTTAATGATAAATATGGCTTATTTAATCGTGCAGCGCATCTTTATACGGCATCATGTTCTCCGCAGACAAGTGTTAAAATCGCACAGGATTTAAGAAAATCAGCCACGCAGAAATTCACTCCAGCGCTTGTGCTTTTACAGCATATGACAGGTGATAAATGTATGGAGGTGCAAGCAAAGCTCGCTCTACAGAATATAAAAAATTACTTTGCGCCCAAAGAGTCTTTAGCCAACGCAGCTTCTTTAAGGGCAGAAGCGATATTTCAGGATGCACTTCAAGAAGAGAGCAGCGGTAGCTTTTATAACATTCAGGGCAACCCTGCACATTTTTAAATTCCCAAAAATGCGCCACCATTTATGACTTGCTTTGCATGTGCGCTATAAGCATTACTATCACCATCATGTATGGTAATTCCTTTACGTAAGGAAGGCGGAGTTTTTGAGGCCTTTGTAGCTTTTACAATGACACGCTTGGCAGTATTTTGATCTTCTCTTGAAAAAAGGGGAAAGATCACAATTCCTCCGGCTCTTCCCATGAGCGCTTCCAACATATCAGATAGTCTTTCAGTACGAAGAATTGTCATTATAGTCCCGTGATTTTTTAAAACAGAGAGAGCTGATCTGATCCATATTTTAAGGCTTATATCTTCGGCTTGATGCGATATGGATTTTTCTTGTAAAGGCGATTTACGGCCAGCCCCTTCTGCATAATAAGGAGGATTGGTCAGAATATGTGTAAAAAAATCAGGTGGGAAAAGCGTGAGAGCATTTTTAATATCTCCCTGAACAACAGAAAAACTATCAGAAAACCTATTTATTTCAGCATTATGGCGTGCAGTATCTGCATAAAATTCTTGTTTTTCTAATCCCGTTATTTTGATATTTTTATTGGCAGATAATGCAGTGAGCGCCGCTAGGCCTGCTCCGCAGCCGACATCTAAAATATGACTATCTTCGGGAAAAGCCTGTGCCATAGCTAGAAAAATCGCATCTGACCCTGCGCGAAAGCCTTTTTTAGGTTGCACTAAGGTGATAGGGCCATATGGCGCAGATGATAAAAAAACATCATGACTATAAAGAGATTTATCGGCAAAAACACCTTCTCTCTCAATTGGCTCTATGGGAGCATCCATGAATAGCACTCGGAGACTTCGGTGATATTATGCGCAGCCATACAGTAAGATAAATCATATGTATCATGTGCTGCGGCCTGACATTGTGCAGAGTTTCTCTTTGCTGTTGCGAAACAATTTGTCATAGAGTGACTACGCGAGATGCCCTCAACTTTCGAGACATATTCAGGCATGTCACGCACGCCCAAAACATCAAGTGCAGCCAGCGCCAGTAAGCGCTCCATGATAGAGGGCTGACGTGTGGTTGAGGCATAATTTGACATTGAGAAATAAGAAATTGGTTTAAAATTTACTTCTCTCGGGAGGCCCTGACGGCGTGCAAGTGCCTGATATTGATAGGAACGCAAACGATATTCTGCATCTTTCTTTGAAATTTCATTTAAAACGCGCCGGAATGCTGATTCTGCCCCCGGCAGATAAGATGGGATTTGTGGGTTTTCGATGATAATATTTGCATATGCCACAGCATCACCATCCGAAGCATTTAAAATATCTTGCTGAAAAATTTCATCAGCCGCGGCGATATCTGCCATTTCCTCCAGCCAGGATTGCCCCATATAAAGCGGGTCATAGGAAAATGTGCTGCCATAATGCATTCTGGCACGATCCGCCGACCGGGAAGTCCCATTTATAGAATTATGCACGGCATTATGCCATCTTCTGTAATCATCAATGTCTCGGAAATCCTGCCCTGCATATGCTGAAAAAGCGAGAAATACGCCAATAATAGCAGAAAATATCTTTATAATCGCCATAAATTCACCCAATGGATATAATAAGATATATCTTAAATGACACTATATTAATTATCAATAAGATATCTTTAATTTTTATAACACCATGTTCAGATTATATCGTAAGAATCACTGTTATTGTTACAAAATTTATAGATTTTATCTTTTGAAAAGTTTAAGAACAAAATGAAATGACACGATGGGTGCGTGGTTTTTTATTCTAAACAAATTTACTGATCAATTATGACTGAAAAGGATACAATTTTCATGCAAAATGAGATTGTCGACATAGAGGATATTGCGGTCAATCCGCGAGCGCAGAATTCTTATACAGTGACTTTAAGCGACATTATTGAAAGAAATTTCTCCAGACGTGTTGTGATGGGCGGAATGGGCGCTGCGGCCATGTCGGTTTTGATAGGCGGATGTGACGGGGCTGAAAAAAATGCTTCTGAAATGCCAGTAAAATCATTTGATTTCGAAGAAATCCCGCATGGTGTCGATGAAAATATACATTTCCCAAAGGGTTATGAAGCAGATATTCTGATACGCTGGGGAGACCCTCTGCATGCTGATGCACCCAACTTTGATCCTTATGCTCAATCTGCCAGCAAACAGGCACGACAATTTGGTTTCAATAATGATTATATTGGTCTGGCGCCTCTCCCTATGGGGTCTGAAAATGCGTCATCAGGATTATTATGCGTCAATCATGAATATGCTATCACACATATGATGTTTCCAGATGATGGAAGCTTATCTGGAAAAGATAAGTCCGACATAGAACAAGCAGCGCTTGGAAATTCTATCGTAGAAGTCAAAAGAGATAAAAATCAAAAATGGCATGTCGTTCAGGATAGTCCGTTTAACCGCCGCATCACGATGCTGGAGACGCCAATCACGGTTGATGGACCGGCCGCGGGGCATCAGCGCCTGCAAACACCACAAGATAAAACCGGACGCAATATTACAGGAACATTTCAAAATTGCGCAGGCGGTATGACGCCTTGGGGGACTTATCTGACCTGTGAAGAGAATATCAATCATGCCTTTGGGAATATTAATCATGCCGATCAAAATAATCCTGAGATTCAAAAGGCAAAGCGCTTTGGTGTCGGGAAATATAGCAATAATTGGTATAAATATGATCCGCGTTTTGATTTGAAAGCAACACCAAATGAAATTAATCGCTTTGGATGGGTTGTTGAGATTGATCCCTATGATCCGACATCTCAGCCCGTCAAACATACTGCATTGGGGCGCTGCAAGCATGAGGGATGCTCGGTGACGATTGATAAATCCGGCTATGCAGTCGCCTATATGGGAGATGATCAGCATTTTGAGTATCTATATAAATTTGTCAGTAAGGCAAAATATGATCCGAAAAATCGGAAAGCAAATTTATCTCTTTTGAGTGAAGGGACGCTTTTTGCCGCACAATTTAACGAAGACGGCAAGATGAATTGGCTTGAATTAACATTTGGCAAAAATGGTTTAACGCCAGAAAATGGCTTTGCAAGTCAGGCTGACGTGATGATTGATGCGCGTATTGCCGGTGATATTGTCGGCGCTACCCCACTTGATCGTCCGGAAGATGTTGAAATTCATCCGGAAAATGGACGTATTTATGTCTCACTCACGAAGAATGAAAAGCGCAAGGAAGGCAATATTGCCAATCCAAGAACAGATAATATTTTTGGACATATTTTAGAGATTTCAACGCAGAATGATCATCTTGCCCAAAGCGCGACATGGGATATTTTATTATTTGGCGATAAGACAGGTTCTTATAAAGGGAGGCTTGCTTGCCCCGATAATCTGGCTTTCGATGGTCAGGCGCGTTTATGGGCCTCGACAGATCAAGGCAGCGCATGGTCTAAAACTGGCAATTCCGATGGGCTCTATGCAGTCACAACAGAAGGCAAAGAGCGCGGATATGCTAAGTTATTTTTCCGCTCTCCTGTTGGCGCGGAAACAACAGGACTATGTTTTACCAAAGATAGTAAAACGCTTTTTATATCGGTACAGCATCCAAGCGCAGATGATACAGATAAATGGGATGGTTTTGGGCGCAAATCAACCTTTTCTGACCCTGCCACAAGATGGCCTGACTTTCAGGCTAATATGCCTCCGCGCCCTTCTGTGGTGCAAATTACACGTAAAGGAAAAATGATTTAATCTTTTTCCTGTTTGCTCTTTACAGCATTGTTTTATATCTTCTATTCTTCTTTGGAGAAGATTAAGGAATGATATAATACCAAAAGCCCAAAATAATTTTTGATGAAGTGCTTTTGGTAGAGCGCCCGACTGGGCGTCGCGCATCGTTGCGCGCCCCCCCTCGGAGCAGTTGGCGTAAGCCAACTGGCGTGAGAGAAATCATTTAAGGTGCTTGTGATATATAATAATTATGATAGGTACATTATGGAAGATGAATTAAGGCGCTTGGTATAAGTGTATGGATAATGACCTGCCTTTAGATAAGAAACGCACATTCCTATGTGTGATTGATGG
>JBCCNR010000139.1:0-5153 GCA_039025725.1 Pseudomonadota bacterium
ACCGAATCTATCCAAGGAGACTATTCAGGTCAATATGAAGAGGTTAAGACAAACTTAAATGCTTCATTCTCTAAGCTGTCCAGTACAATCAAACAGATTACAACAGTCGGGGTTGGTATTCGCTCAGCATCGACAGATATTACGCAAGGGGCTGATGATCTTTCAAGCCGTACAGAGGCTCAGGCTGCATCTATTGAAGAGACCGTTGCAACAATGGAGCAAATTTCTACATCTGTTCGCAATAATGCAAATAGTGCTGTGCAGGCAAGCACCCTTGCTTCAGAGACATTAGGACAAGCCGAAGAGGGCAGCCGTGTTGTCGCTCAGGCAGTTGAAGCTATGCAAAGTCTTGAAAATAGCTCGCATCGTATTGCTGAAATTGTCAGTGTGATTGATAGTATTGCATCACAAACCAACTTACTGGCTTTAAACGCTGCTGTTGAGGCTGCAAGAGCCGGCGAAGCAGGAAAAGGCTTTGCTGTTGTTGCCTCTGAAGTTCGTACATTGGCGTCACGCTGTTCAGAAGCAGCACGCGATATCCGTGGTCTTATTGCAGGATCAAATGCACAAGTTGTCGATGGTGTGAAATTGGTAAATGCAACTGGGTCGGCTCTCCATCAGATTGTTGAGTCAGTTACAGAAGTCACGCAAACAATTTCATCAATTTCTTCTGCATCACGTGAGCAAGCAACTGGTGTTGAAGAAATTTCAGGTGCAATTTCACAAATGGATGAGATGACACAGCAAAATGCTTCCTTATCTGATGAGAGTGCGTCTGCTGCACGTTCTCTTGCCAAGGAAGCAGAGCAGTTGTCTAATCTTGTTGCAGCTTTTAAGACAGATAATACACAATCTCTTCTTGCAAGTGTTTCGAAAGATCTTACCCAGGAAAGAGATGAATTTATGGGATCATCTCCAGTATCATCCGAAAGTTTTGATGATTTTGATAATTTTAGCGATTTCGGCGCTGCTTCTGGTGATGAATGGTCAGACTTATAAATTAAATAAAGTGCTTATTCTGGGCCTGACACATGTCAGGCCTTTTTTTATGAGAGCTTTAAAACACCTCTTGTCTTTTTACTTTACCATTTTTATCAACAGCAACGCATAGAATTTTTGCCTCAGTGCATAAAATATCATCACGATAAATTTTTTGTTGAAATAAAATAGAAGATTTTTTTGCTTCTATAATTTCAGCAGTGATCTCAATCATATTATCCAGAAAGATGGGCTTGAGATAATCAATATCAGCTTTTCGCACGACAAATATCGTTTTATCCTCAGCGGAGGCCATTTCCGCAACATTATACCCATGATGACGCATAAATTCTGTCCGCGCACGCTCGAAAAAGCGTAGATATTCACCGTAAAACATCACTCCGCCTGCATCGGTATTTTCGTAATAAATACGCTGCTCTATTGAAAACACCGTCATATTTTAATACGTCACAAACAATTTGAAATTGTCACAAGGCTAGAACTATCTTTACGTATACGCTCATAATAGCCCGTTATTTTTTGATCAATGACTTGTAAATATTCCTTCCAACACTCTTCACCCTGAACTTGCTCTTCTCCGTCCGTTATACCGCGCAGGCCAATAACTGGAATTTTAAAATGTAATGCAGCACGACAAACAGCATAGCTTTCCATATCTACACACTCTTCGGATATATCCTCAAATTTATTTCCAGTTGATCCAGATGCATCAATAATAGCCGCTCCCGTAGAAAGAGAAGCCTTCGGAGCATCCTGAAATAAAATCGGAAGCTCAAATGTCGCAGGATAATCCACAAAAGGCGTTACTCCCCTCTTAAAACCAAATGGACTGGCATCCATATCTCGATAAGATACTGCATGAATTTGATAGATCTCCCCTCTTTTCAATATATTGCTTCCAGCTGACCCGACCGAAAAAATAATATCTGGTTTTTTATCTGCTTGAATAGCTTCCATGATAAAGCGCGTTGTATTAAAAGCTGCTTCTATAGGGCCGACCCCTATTATTTTAGGATTGATTTCTGCTGCTTTCATATAGTCGCCATACTCAGCTTCGGCAGCCATAAGGGTCATTATTCGAATACCATTAATGATCATAAAATTCCCTGAATATTATTATATTTTCGTGTTATGGCACATTTTTTGCCTATCTTCACATATTCTTAAAGACATCGAGGGGCCATAATATAAACCGAAAAGATGTCTCTATAAATGGTGTGCTATGTTTAAATTTATAATAACGATATTTTTTGTCTTCACAATGTTTTTAGGGCTTTTAGGTTCAGCGCAGGCGAAAACTATGCGCCCGAGCCCTCTGGATAGAGAGATCGTTTATACTGTTCTTCAACAAGATATTAAGAGCGCACTTAAAGATATGTCAACTCAGATGAATACGGCTATTACAGTTGCGTCTAATATAAAAGGTAAAGTCGCAGCCGGAGAATATCGTGGGCGTGGACGCGATATTTTGGATCAGATGGTTGCTGATTTAAACTTACAATGGTTTTATGATGGCAATGCGATATATGTCAGCAATATTTCAGATGCGCAGATGAAAATCATGCGTCTTAAGGATTTCAGCATTGATACTCTAGAAGCTGCTTTGACAAATATTAAGCTGGATACAAGTTCTTATCCGCTGCGCTATGATGCTTATAATAATATGGTTACGGTTTACGGGCCACCACGTTACGTCGCAATGGTTGAAGTTGTTGCACATTATCTCTCTATGCGCGCCATGGACAGGCCAAGCGTCCTTAGAGGCGGTGGATAATATTTAAATTTTAGAAATATAGAAGAATCGGATTACCAATCCGCATTCTGCTAAATTAAAAGACTTTGTTAAAGTCTTTTAAACACTAGCGAAGCGTAGTGAATGCTCACAAAATTCTATAGGAATTTTGTAGCGATTAGGCTATCCAAGAACACACACCACCTGCTGGGCGCTCAATGCGTCCAGTTTTCTTTTCTAGACGTCGAAAAATTATCTGAATAAGATTTGATATTTAGACTTCTTTTTTTCGGCTGTCTGACCTCATAATCATATTTTTTATTTTCGGCGTAAGCAACTGCCTCATCCAGACTGTCAAATGTCAATCGCATTTGCGTTTGTGTATCTGCACCACCAATCCATCCCATAAGCGGATCCGGCGCTTTACGATTTTTTTGCCGAAACTCAAGACACCATATCTTAGATTTCCCGCGCCCGGACTGCATAGAAGATTTAGATGGTTGATAAATAACAACTTTATCCTGTGAAGTCTCTTTCACTCTAACCTCTTATATGAAGATTAATCATCTTTTTTACGATCAAAAACTTAAGCACGCGCTATTATACGCCGAATTTTTCCAGTCATACTATCCGCTACAAAAGTTTCAGTTTTATATCCTTTTCCTTCTCCTATAAGGCCCGATGTCATATTCCCACATGTTACACCTGTCGCAGCAAAAATAGCGTCTTTTTGCACCATATCATTTAAATAATATTTCTTTTTATGATCCGTTATACCGAGTTTTTCTGCTCTGGCATAATCACCATCCTCTTCATAAAATAAACGCCCTTGCATCTGACCGCCAACAGCCTTTAAAGCCGCCGCACTTAAAACCCCCTCCGGCGCGCCACCACGACCAATATAAATATCAATACCAGTATAGGCTTCAGCCGTATTAATCACGCCGCCGACATCTCCGTCAGTGATGAAACTGATTTTTGCACCAACTGAACGAACGCTATTAACAATGTCCTGATGTCTGGAGCGGTCAAGCATACAAACATTTATTTCCTCAGGGGAGACATTTTTCTCTTTCGCAAGCGCAATTATATTTTCAGCCGGTGTTGCATCAAGATCAATAATATTATCCTTATATCCCGGACCAATCGCAATTTTGTCCATATACATATCCGGCGCATGTAACAGACTTCCACGTGGCGCCATCGCAAGCGTCGTCATTGACCCCGGACCATTTTTTGCACATAAATTTGTCCCCTCCAGAGGGTCAACGGCAATATCGACGGCCTCCCCCCCTGCCCCAACTTCTTCACCAATATAAAGCATTGGGGCTTCGTCCATCTCTCCTTCGCCGATCACGACAACACCAGAAATTGGTACATGATTAAACGCAGCGCGCATTGCATCTGTTGCAGCACCATCAGCTGCGTTTTTATCTCCACGCCCAATAAAACCAAGACAAGCGCGCGCAGCTCTGTCAGTTACTTCAGCCGCATGCATAATAAGAGAAATATCCATAAAATTTATCCTTAATAAAATATTACTTTTTATTAAGCGTCTTTCCTTGAAATTGCAAGGTTATCTATTGTACTGATAAAATGAGTTATGATAATGAAAAAAAGCAAGCATTGCCACGCACGTCATTGCGAGCAAAGCGAAGCAATCTCATTGCATTTAAATATAATAGATTGCCACGGGTGCCATGCACCCTCTGGGTGACTCGGATTTTTAATCGTTGTAAAATGTGATTTTTCCTTATCTATAGTTCGTTTTAATAAGAAAACACATAAAAATGAGATATAAATATGCAGAAAAATTTAGAGGGAAAAACAGCTCTTGTCACAGGATCAACCAGTGGCATAGGCGCCGGAATTGCAAAAAAACTCGCCGCAGCAGGCGCAAATATTGCGGTCACAGGTCTTGAGGATGATCAAAATATAACTCAGCAGCTTATAGACACATATAATATCAAAGCATATTTTTTTCAGGCAGATTTATCCAAAAGCCAGCCCTGCGCCGAATTGGTGCAAAATGCTGCAAATAAAATGAATTCTGTGGATATTCTTGTGAATAATGCTGGTGCGCAATATGTTTCTCCGGTCGAGGATTTTGCAGATGAAAAATGGGACTTGCTTATTGCACTGAATTTATCGGCCTCTTTTCATCTTATAAAATCATCTTTACCCTATATGCGCAAAGGAGATTATGGCCGGATTATCAATATAGCTTCTGCGCATGGATTGGTGGCCTCTCCGCAGAAAGCTGCATATGTTGCCGCAAAACATGGGCTTGTAGGGCTCACTAAAGTTGTGGGGCTCGAAACGGCTCAGGAGAATATCACTGTCAATGCCATTTGCCCGGGCTGGGTGCTAACGCCACTTGTGCAAAAGCAAATTGATGCAATCGCAGCAAATCATAATATCG
>JBCCNR010000140.1:0-5146 GCA_039025725.1 Pseudomonadota bacterium
CTCATATTTTCATTGGGATTTTTAAGAACATATTGCCTGCAAGCCTTTCAATATTGCCTAAAATCTCATGTTCAGACAGCTCGCATAAGATATCCGCAGGCGCTCTGCCTGAGAGCCTTATGATTTCATCCTCGGAAATTGGAACTGTTCCAAAATATGACAAGAAATCTTGCTCATCCTGATAAGCTTTTTTTGCATTTTCTGCGATGGTATATGCTGCCATATCTTCTTCATCAGTGAGATCTGGTTTGATGTTATCGCAGACTTTCTCTTTTATTTGCTGAGATAAGGCCTTGTGACCATTGGCATTTATGTCTTCTAAGTAGTTTAACACATCTTCACTGGATTCTGCCCAGGACGCTCCACTTTTCAAAAGCTTGTTCGGACCCGCAGCACGCGGATCAAGAGGACTTCCCGGGACAGCAAAAAGCTCACGATTCTGATTAAGCGCATAATAAGCCGTCGAGAGTGACCCTGATCTTAGTCCACCCTCAACAATAACAACAGCCTTCGCCAGACCAGAGATAATACGGTTGCGTTTTGGAAATAAATTGGCTTTTGGCTGTGCACCGGGTGGATTTTCAGAGATAATTGCGCCACCATGCGCTAGAATATCATGATATAAATCCTTATGTTCAGGCGGATAAATATGATCAACTCCGCTGGCGAGGACAGCAATTGTTCCGCTTTCTAAGCTGCCTTTATGGGCCGCTGCGTCAATACCGCGCGCCAGACCTGATATTGTGACAAAACCTTTTTTTGTAATATTTTGCGCGAGACTATAAGCAATTTTACGCCCCCCAACTGAAGCATTTCGGCTGCCGACAATGGCACAGCTGGTCTTTTGTAAAATATGCACATCTCCCTTGAGCCAGAAAAAAATCGGTGCGTTATCAGTCTCTAATAGCGGGGTAGGGTAAAATGCATTTTCCTGCGTGATACATATAGCCTGTATATTTTGTCCGTCTCTATATTCTTTTTCAGCATCTTGACGGGAAATAAGCTTGATCTCTCTGCCGGCGATGAATGGATTTTTTCTCACTTCATTCAATGCATCGCGCGCAGAACCAAATTTCGCAATCAGCTTTTTATAAATAACAGGACCAACGCCAAATGCGCGCGAAAGCTGAATGATATCAATAACTTCTTCGGACATAATGATATAGTGTCTTATATAAAATGTGTTAGCTGTCAATTAAAAAACTTTTAAAGAGCACTTACCTTGTATAAATATCTTAATATCATAAATTTAATGAGGGCTGACCCTAGGCAAAGGAGGCAAATCTTCAATGGATCTGGAAGATGATTTTCTAAGTTTCTTAGAAGAGACATATTTTTTCAAAACCAAACCTTCTCCATGTCCATATTTGCCTAACCGCGAAGAGACAAAAATTTTAACGTGGCTAAAAGGCGCTAACGCTGAAAAAACGCATTCGGCTTTGTTAGAAATGGGATTTCGGCGGTCTCAGACGGCTATTTACAAACCTAATTGCAAAGGCTGTTCGGCATGTGTTCCGCTTCGGGTGGATGTGCGCCTTTTTAAGCCCTCTAAAAGCCAAAAGCGGATTAGAAACCGTAATCGTCATCTCTTTAGGCGTGTCACATCGCCAACCCTTTCTGAGAAGCATTATAATCTCTATCAGAAATATATGCAGGCACGTCATCCCGGTGAAGATATGGGCAATATGGATTTTAGAGATGTCGCCATGATGGTCGCAGAGACAACTATTGATACTTCAATTGTGGAATATTACGAAATTGGCGCGGATGGGGAAGATGTCCTTGTTGGGTGGTGTTTGACAGATTATGTCGATCATGGCATTTCAATGGTTTACAGCGTATTTGATCCTGATCATCACAGCAGAAGCCCCGGTGTTTTTGCGATTATGGACCATGTAGCTCTCGCGAGAGAGCTGGAATTTCAATATCTTTATTTGGGATATTGGGTCAAGGGATCACAGAAAATGGCCTATAAAAATCTTTTTAATCCCCATGAAATTTACCGCAATGGCCATTGGGTTAGAGTGAGTACCGAATAATACCAAACAATTTAAAATGATTTTTTCTCTCACGCCCTCGCTTACGCTAATGGCTCCGAGGGGGACGCGCAACGATGCACGGCACCCACTCGGGCTCTCTACCAAAAGCACTTAATCAAAAATTATTTAGAGCTTTTGGTATAAACCTATCAAGATAAAGCCATATCGAGATCTTCTATAATATCGTCAATATCTTCCAGACCAACAGAAAGCCTTATTGTGCCATCTGTTATTCCGATTTTCAGTTTCTCTTCATCGGGTACACTAAAATGCGTTGTCGTTGCTGGATGGGTAGAAAGTGATTTTGAGTCCCCTAAATTATTTGAAACCCGGAATAATTTTGTTTTATTCAGCATGTGAAATGCCTCTTCTTTGCCGCCTTTAATATCAAAACTGACAACGGTTCCGGCATATTTCAACATGCGCTGCGCTAATTCATATTGTGGATGAGAGGGCAGCATCGGATAATGTGTTGTTTCAACTTTCTTATGCTCTGCGAGAAATTCAGCGACCTTTAACGTATTTTGACATTGTTCTTCCATGCGGGAAGATAAAGTTTCCAGCCCTTTATTTAACAACCAAGCATTCATAGGGGATAAGGTTGGACCAGTATTGCGACAAAAAAAGCGAATGCCGCTATCTAAAAGTGCGGTAGATGTTAAGATGGCTCCGCCCATGGCTCTGCCCTGGCCATCAATATGTTTTGTTGCAGAGTAAATCACCACATCCGCCCCAAGCGCAAGCGGTCTTTGTCCCATAGGTGTTGCAAAAACATTATCAACCACAATTTTTGTATCTGTGGCCTTCGCCATTTTGACAACAGCCGGTATATCTGTCAGCTGTAAAGTTGGATTGCTAGGAGATTCAATAAAACATAATGCTGTTTTTTTGCGTGCTAGAGCCGCCGCCCATTGATCATTATCATATCCATCGACAAGTTCATATGTCACTCCAAATTTAGGCAAGATACTGATGACAATTTGTAAACATGATCCAAACATGGCGCGTCCAGCGACAATATGATCTCCGGCCTTACATAACCCCGCCAAAGCACCATAGACTGCGGCCATACCGGATGCTGTTGAAAGACATTCTTCTGCGCCCTCAAGGGCGGCCAGTCGCCGTTCAAAACAATCTATTGTCGGATTGCTGTAGCGCGTATATTGAAACCGCTCTATGTCACCTGTAAAGACGGCTTCTGCTTGTTCAGCGCTGTCATAGACAAATCCAGATGTCATAAAAATGGGCTCTGATGTTTCAGCAAAATTGCTTCTGTCAAAGCCCGCATGAATAAGTTTCGTTTTCTCTTTCATATAAAATTATGTATCCAAGTTTAATTCTGTTCTTATAGATGATTTACGAAAGATTGTCGCGTTTTTTTAAGTTTTCAGCGTATAATAATGATAAACTCTAAGCTTTGGTGACAATATGAGTGTCTTGCGCGTTGTCTTGGGAGATCAGTTGCATGAAGAGATTTCTAGTTTAAAAGATGTAGACAAGGAAAATGACATTATTTTTATGTGTGAGGTCCATCATGAGGCCTCATATGTTAAGCACCATAAAAAGAAACTGGTTTTTATCTTTTCGGCTATGCGACATTTTGCGCAGGAGTTAAAAGAAAAAGGTTATAATGTTGATTATATAAGATTGAATGACCCGGAGAATACAGGAACCTTTAACAGTGAGATAGCGCGTGTAGTAAAGCGTCATAATGTGTCCAAAATTATCGTGACAGCGCCATCTGAATATCGCGTTCTGGAGCGCTTTCAGTCTCTGGAAGAAGAGCTAGGATGCCCAGCTGAAATCAGAGAAGATAATCGCTTCTTATGCACCATAGATGACTTTAAAAAATGGGCATCGGGGCGCAAATCTCTTACGATGGAATATTTCTATCGTGAGATGCGGAAATCTTATGATATTTTGATGCAAGATGGTGAGCCTATTGGTGGAAAGTGGAATTATGATGAAGAAAATCGTAAGAAGCCACCGAAAGATATTGAAATTCCGCCACCATATGAAGTGACGCAAGATAGCATTACAAAAGATGTGATAGATATGGTTGATGAAACTTTTCCTGATCATTTCGGAGATATTTTACCCTTTCATATGGCTGTCACGCGAAAGCAAGCGCTTCAGGTGCTCGAGGCTTTTATTCATAAGAGGCTCAATCATTTTGGTGATTATCAAGATGCAATGATTGAAGGCGAGCCATGGATGTATCATGCGCATATCAGTTTTTATATAAATTGTGGGTTATTGTTGCCGCTTGAATGTATTAAAGCTGCGGAGAAGGCTTATCATCTGGATCATGCACCGCTTAATAGTGTCGAAGGATTTATCCGGCAGATATTAGGCTGGCGCGAATATGTACGGGGCATTTATTGGCTGAAAATGCCAGACTATGCTGAGGAAAATTATTTGCAGGCCAAGCGTGCGCTACCAGAATTATATTGGGGCGGTGATACAAAGATGAATTGTCTCAAACAATGTGTAAAAGAAACAAAAGAAAATGCTTATGCTCATCATATTCAGCGTTTGATGGTTCTTGGAAATTTTGCGCTTATTGCTGGCCTTGACCCGAAGGATGTAAATGAATGGTTTCTTATTGTTTATGCAGATGCTTATGAATGGGTCGAGCTTCCTAATGTCTCGGGCATGATATTATTTGCTGACGGTGGGGTGCTGGGCAGTAAGCCTTATGCTGCTGGCGGAAGCTATATTAATAAAATGTCAAATTATTGTAAGGCATGCAGCTATAAAGTCACTGAAAAAAACGGCCCGAAAGCTTGTCCATTTAATTATCTTTACTGGGACTTTCTCTCAAGACATCGTGATAAATTTAAAGGCAATCGCCGTATGAGCATGATGTATAGCACATATGACCGTATGGGCTCTGAGAAACATAATCAAATTAAGTCAGATGCTGATGGTTTTTTTAAGGCTTTATACCAAAAGCCCTAATAGTTTTTGATTAAGTGCTTTTGGTAGAGCGCCCGACTGGGCGTCGCGCATCTTTGCGCGCCCCCTCGGAGCCGTTAGCGTAAGCTAACTGGCGTGAGAGAAAAAATCAGTTCAAGTTGCTTGATGTATAATAATTGTGATAGGTA
>JBCCNR010000141.1:0-5122 GCA_039025725.1 Pseudomonadota bacterium
ATAAAATATAAGGAATATTTATGTCCCGCTCAACACGCATTTTGGTTGCTGAAGATGAAGATGCTCTGCGTACATTGTTGAAATATAATCTTGAAAAAGAGGGCTTTGAGGTCGTCGAAGCCTCTGACGGAGATGAAGCTCTAAAACATCTTGCCGAGCGTGTGCCGGATGTTTTGCTGCTGGATTGGATGATGCCAGGAACCTCTGGGCTTGAAGTGTGCCGTGCTGTGCGTCAGAAACCTGAGACACGTGGTTTACCGATTATCATGCTCACGGCGCGCGGCGAGGAAAGTGATCGTATTCGTGGTCTTGATATGGGTGCGGATGATTATATCATCAAGCCTTTTGCTGTCACCGAGCTTCTTGCACGTGTGCGTGCTGTGATGCGCCGTATGCGTCCGGCTGTCTCTGAGGATATTATTGAATTTGGTGATATTATTGTTGATCGTACAACGCGCCGCGTTAAGCGTGCTGGCCGTGATATTCCAATGGGCCCACGTGAGTTTTCTCTCTTCACCAAGCTTTTGGAAACTCCGGGTAAGGTTTTCAGCCGTGAGATGCTTCTCAATGACCTTTGGGGCCAGGATAAAGACGTCGATGAGCGTACTGTTGATGTGCATATTGGTCGTTTGCGTAAAATTATGAATGAGCCTGGCGAGCGCGATCCGATTCGTACTGTACGTGCGGCAGGTTATGCGATTGATGAGAATTACCTCAACGATTAAGTGCTATGTCTGGGGCCTATCTGTTAGGATTTTATCACCTTATTGGATAGGCCTTGTCATCTTTTGACTAAAGCCGCCTTTCACATAGATATCTAAAAATAAGTATATGGCATAATTTTATGAACTATAGAGCGCCCATTGCGGATCTTGATTTCATCTTTCAGCATATCTTAAAGATAGAAGATCTGTTTACAAGACCGCGTTTTGAGATGTGTGATTATGACATGCTCAAAGGGATCATTCATCAGGCGGATAGATTTGCCTGTGAACAGCTCTTGCCGGCTTACTGGCCCACAGAGCAAATCGGTGCAAAGCTGGAAGATAACGCCGTTATTATGCCTGATGTTCTGAAAGACATATATCAGAAATTCTGCGCAGAAGGATATACATCAATTTCTGCGCCGGATGAATTTGGCGGGATGGGGCTTCCTTCTACGGTTTTTACGGCTGTTTTTGAAATTATTTCTGCTGCTCATATGGGCTTTGGTTTATGTCCTTTGCTGACGCAGGGGGCTATCCATGCGCTTGAGATTTGGGGCAGCGCAGAGCAAAAATCACTTTATTTGCCTAAGCTCATTTCCGGAGAATGGACTGGGACAATGAATTTAACTGAGCCTCAGGCTGGCTCTGCGGTTGGTGATATTACAACCAAAGCCGAGGCACAGAGTGATGGGACTTATAAGATTTTTGGTACAAAAATTTATATCACTTATGGGGATCACGATCTTGCAGAGAATATTATTCACCTTGTTCTGGCGCGTTTGCCGGGGGCGCCCGCGGGCACAAAGGGGATTTCTCTGTTTCTTGTCCCTAAATTCCTTGTGGAGCAAGACGGGTCATTGGGAAAAAGAAATGATGTCTATGCAGTTGGCCTTGAGGAAAAGTTAGGGATACATACATCACCGACCTGTACGATGAAATTCGGAGAGAATGACGGCGCGATTGGCTATCTTGTTGGAAAAGAAAATGGTGGTATGCGTGCGATGTTCACAATGATGAATGATGCGCGTTTACAAGTCGGGGCACAGGGCTTAGCTGCTGCGGAGATTGCTTATCAAAAAGCTTTGGCTTATGCCAAAGAGCGCAAGCAGGGCCCTGAGCTTAGAAATGATATGAAAAATATCACGCCTGAGAGTTTAAGCTCTTCTATTGAGATCATTCATCACCCTGATATTCAGCGTCAGCTTTTGACAATACGTGTGCATAATTATATTTCACGGCTTATTGTTTTACAGACGGCTTATTATAGTGATCTTGCAGGGTCAGAAACAGATCCAGATATAAAGCAAAAATATCAGGCTTATGCTGATTTCATGACGCCGATTGCGAAGGCTTTTCCGACGGATAAGTCTCTGGATAGCTGCTCAAGAGCCATTCAGGTTTTTGGTGGCCTTGGCTATGTTGAGGAAACGCAGATTGCTTGTCATTTACGCGATACGCGTATTACGCCAATTTACGAAGGCACGAATGGTATTCAGGCGATTGACTTTATAACGCGTAAAATTGGTCATAATGAAATGGCTGTTTTTCGTGAGCTCTCGGGGCATATTGCCACTTTGGCACAAAATTGTTTTGAGCATGGCAATAGTGATCTTGCGGTTATTGGTGATCAGCTTGAGCTTGCTAATGATGATTTTCTACAGGCCGGTGAGTGGATGTATCAAAAATGGTATTTGCTTGATCAAGACCTTGAGGCACTTGCCGGAGCAGAGCCAATGATTGAACTTGCTGCGCTTGTGATTGGGGGCTATCTGGCGGCAAAGGGCGCATATAATATTGTGACCTCACATGAGGATAATATTCCTGAGGATAAGAAAATATATCTTGATCTGGCGCGTTTTTATGCGGAAAATATTTTATCGCAATCAAGGTCTTTTTCTATCGCCGCCACAAGGGGAACTGAGGCTTTAAAAGCTGCACAAAACTGGTTCTGATCGAGAATGATAAAATTAGAATGGTCTGAAGAATTTTGCACAATCACTTTTGATCGGCCACATAAGCGCAATGCGCTGACATCGGATATGTATCGCACAATGACTAAGGCTTTGCAGGATGCTGCTGCGTCATTGACGATTAAGGCTGTGATTTTTCGCCATGAAGGAGATTTTTTCTGCGCAGGCCATGATCTGGAAGGATTTTTACAGCATGATTTTGATGAGAGCCATCCTCTGATTTTATTTCTGAAAGAGCTTATCAAATGCCCTAAATATATGTTTGCGGCTCTTGAGGGGCCTGCCATAGGGATAGGTGCAACATTATTATGTCATTGTGATTTTGTCATTGCGCGGGAAACTGTAACATTACAGACTCCTTTTGTGCATTTAGGTGTGTGTCCAGAAGCGGCATCAAGTCAGTTATTTGAGCGGATTTTCGGACGCAATATTGCGCGACAAATGTTGCTTTTGGGACGAGAGATCAAAATAACAGATATTGCAGATCGTTTGGCAACAGAAGTTTGCACTGATGATAATCATTTTTTTAGTGCGCTGGAACGGTTGGTGACTGAGATAAAATCTCTTCCCTTACATAGTCTTTTGGTTGCAAAAGACCTTATGCGAGATTTTGATGATAATCTTGAAAGAATCATTGAGAGAGAGAATAAAACTTTCAAAGCTCTGCTTGCCACGGAAGAAACTCAGGCTATTATCAGAGAAAAGCTAATATCAATCAGTAAAAAAAATACGAGATAAATTATGTCAGATGAAACGACTTCGAAATATAGTGTGAAAGATAAGGTTGCCATTGTCTCCGGCAGCAGCAGAGGTATCGGCAAAGAGGTCGCCCTAAAGCTGGCCGAGGAAGGGTGTCATGTTGCGATTTTGGCAAAAACAGATAAGCCACACCCTACGCTTGAAGGGACAATCCATATGACAGCCGAGGCCGTGCAGAAAAATGGCGTTGAGGCACTGCCGATCGTCTGTGACATCAGATATGAAGAGCAGATTGACAAAGCCATTAATCAAATTATTGCAAAATTCGGACGTATTGATTATGTGATCAATAATGCTTCGGCAATTTATCTGACAGATACACAAGAGACGACTGCGAAGCAATTTGATCTGATGTTTGGCGTGAATGTGCGCGGCACATATTTATTATCGCGCGCAGCGATTCCTTTTTTAAAACAGTCTCCCAATCCACATATTGTGAATTTTGCACCGCCATTGGTGATTGATGCAGTGAATTTCTACAGTCATCTTCCCTATACAATGTCGAAATATGGTATGTCGATGTGTACTATTGGCATGGCACATGAATTTTTCCATGATAATATTGCAGTTAACTCACTTTGGCCACGCACAATTGTAAAAACAGCTGCGCTTGATCGCGTTGGTGCCGGAGCAATTTCTGACAAATATGCGCGCAAACCGCGTATTATGGCAGATGCAACCTATGCAATTCTTAAAAAGCCAAGCCAGGCTGCGACGGGTACATTTCTGATTGATGATTTGGTTTTGCAGGCTGATGGTGTAAAAGATTTTGATCAATATGCCTGCGAAGCAGGCCATCCGCTGATTGCAGATTTATTCCTGCCGCATGATTTAGCGCCACCTCCTGCTGGTGTTATTGTTCAAAGCTTCAATTTAAATGCAATTGATAAAAAGCATTAGAAAGCATAAATTGAGGCAATATGGACTCCGTAAAAGAAAAAATTATTGTTGCGCTTGATGTTCCAACCGAGGATGCGGCCTTAAAAATCATTGAGGAAACATATGATTATGTGGGCTATTATAAGGTTGGGCTTGGGTTTCTGGCCGGAGATGGAATTGGCTTTACGAGGCGATTGGTCGAGGCTGGCCATAAAATTTTCCTAGATCTCAAACTCTTTGATATTGGACAGACCATCACAGATGCGGTTGCGAGGCTGGCTGATACGGGCATTAAAATCCTGACTGTGCATGGTGACCCTTATGTGATTTCCGCAGCCATCCGCGGAAGAGGCCTCTCTGGAAATAAAAACCTTAATATTTACGCAGTGACCATTCTGACCAGCTTAGACGAAGCCGATATTGACGCTGCCGGATATAGTATGTCTTTACCAGAACTTGTATTATTCCGCGCACAAAATGCTTCAAATGCTGGCGCAGATGGTGTTATTGCCTCAGGCCATGAATGTCGTGTCATAAAGGCGCAAGGATATGGTCTTAAAGTTATAACACCCGGCGTGCGCTCAAATGGGGTAGCAATTCATGACCAAAAAAGAGTGATGAAACCAAAAGAAGCTATTATCGAAGGCGCTGATCATCTGGTGATTGGCCGAGAGATTACGACTGCCGCTTCGCCCAAAAATGCTGCAAAACATATTTATGATGCGCTTAAGTCCGGGTGAGGTTTACGCATAGCAAAATATGTGCCAAATCAATAATACTATAAACCCGAGCTATGGATAAGGATAG
>JBCCNR010000142.1:0-5063 GCA_039025725.1 Pseudomonadota bacterium
AGTTTATAGTTTTTGTTAGTTGTTTATTATTTAGGTCGTTAATATTATGGATATTTTTATGAAGGGAGGGTACTGCTTATGTCGCCTCCTATAGATACATCCAGGAGCGGCCGGGTAGATGATACAACGGGACGCACCAGAAGAGAAACAAGTGATACTGGCCGTTCAGCCTATGGAACATCCACGGATAGTGCATCTTATCAGTCAGGATGGAACAATTATGGTCCCTCATCCTATTATGATACTGATTTAGAAAAAGACCATCATCATAGTGACTATACTGAAAAGGAATATTCTGATCCTGCGCTTGACCGCTGGACAGAAGGGGGGGCGACTGGGTCAACTTCAGATGCTGAAGTTCTCGTTGTCTTATCAGATAGTTCAATCAGTATAACGCGCGGACGTGGGCGCGTTCCAGCCGATCATTTTTCCATAAATGTTGGGCGCGGCGAATATGCTGTGGCGAATAAAGACTCTAATGTCACTATTGCGGATGTTGAAAAAATACTCAGAAATACAAGACTATCTGGTTATGATCAGGATAAAGTCCTCGATTTTCTTGAAAAGCTCGGCCGCCCTGCCAAATGGGGTGATGTTTACAGTATTCTTGGTGGAGATGTAAAAGAAGATACGCTTGATCGTCCGATTTTGGCGCCTACTATTGCTGGATCTTATATTCTATATGGAAAAGATCCACCCGCCGGAAGTATTTATTTCGGAGATGGCACTTATCTGCCTCCGCCGGTTGACCTTGATGCGAATGTCTCCAAAGTAGATTTTTATAAAATCCTTGATAAATATGAAGAGTATTTTAAAGAGGAAAAAGGTGTTAGTGCAGAACAATTTGCGATCCTTAGGAAGCGTCTTGAGGCCGAGTATGATAAGCTTGAGGAAGAAGAGGCCGTCATTGACTTCGGTGATATTGTTGAGCTACTCGGTGGTGATCCTGATAGTGTGATGACGCCTGCGCAATTAAAGGTTATGAGCTTTGATGGAAACCCTGTCATACGTGGTACAAGCCCAGATGCGGATGATGATGAAGTTGTATTCTTCTATGATAGCCTTCACCATATTGTCATCGAAGATGATGAGGAATTGACACTGGAAGGTTTCAAAGACTTCCTTGAGCATTATAAAACTTTTTTAATCGCGGATGCCGATGCGTTAGAAGATTTTGAAGAGCTCGAAGCAGGTTGGATCAGCGCCTTTGAAAAACTTTTAGAAGAAGAAAATGAGACCGAACTTACTTTTAAAGATGTGTTTGAAATTATGGGTGGCGTTGAGGGTACGCCTTTACGCGCTGAAGATCTGAGAAGAAATATTTTGGGAAGCATCAAAGCTGATACAAGCTCTCTTGGGGAGGATGATCTTGCGATACAATTACAGGATGGAACATATCTCATATTGGATGAAGAAGATGAATTGTCCGAGCATGATCTTAATATGTTTTTCGATGAATATGCAGCTAGCCTTGATGATACAACTGTTCCGACATATGAGGATTTTGAAACATTACGAGAGCAGTTTTTAGCAATTTTCCACGATAAAAAAGATAGAAGTGGAAAAATTGAGATGGAAGATTTATTTGAAATGATGGCAGCCCCTGATGCTGACGACAATAATATTTTAGATTTTACAGAACTGACGACACTGGCAGAGTTGGCAGGCCTTGAAGGTGTTTCAGATACTGCAAATGATAGCGATGGTCATATTACCTTTGCATTTGAGAATGATACTTTCTTCTCGATTAATCTGGAAGATACGATTGACTCATTTGATGATTTGAATGCTGTTATTGATTATTTTATTGCTACACTCGATCGCTCGGATGAGGAGGAGCTTGCGGCACTTAATAATTTACAAAATTGGCGCAGTCAGTGGAAAGATACATTCAATGAGATGCAAAAAAAGCATGGCGACCTTCAGTGGAAAGATGTCATTGAAATGATTGGTGGAATGCCAGATGGTAGATTTACTTTTGAAAATTTTGCCGATACCAGCCAGCTTGCTTCAGCGCAAAAAGACTTAGGTATAGAAAGATATTCTGATGGCTCAGGCTTAGATGACACTAAAGAAATATTCGACTTTGGTGATGATCTCTATTTGAATGTTGATATGACAGACACAGTCAGTGAGGATCAGTTTGATACTCTGATTGAATATTATCTCCTGACCCTGGATCCTGAAAGTGATTCAGATATTATTGATGATATTAATGCCTGGAAGAATGGGTGGAAAGATGCTTTCGATGATATCAAAGCTAAGGGCGATGTCACATGGGCAGATGTTATTGAAATTATGGGCGGAACATCTGGTGAAAGGTTTGATAAAACAGATTTTGCTGACAATGGAAGCATAACATATCTTAGTAATATTCTTGATGTTCAACGCGGGAGCGCCAGCGATAGCAGCAGCGCATTTGTTTTTGACTTTGGCAATGGCAGATATATGGAAAGATCTGATAATGATGAAGCTGACATTGACGAATTTAATGCTTTTCTTGACATGTATATTGCGTCACTCGACCCTGACGATAGTGATGAAAGTGAAGTGATAGATAATATCAAGAAATGGCGTTCTGATTGGGAAGATATTTTCGATGAAATGGCCGATGATGGTAAGTTGGGTTGGGATAAAATACAGGATATTATAGGAAGTGATAAAGATGATGATGGCGTCTTTACCTATGATGAATTCCAGAGAAATATGGTTGGCGATAGATTAATTGCCGAGGGAAGTCCGCCAGATGATAATGATATTGGAGATGATGAAGCGATCTTTGTTTTACCAGGTGATGAAGGGTATATAATACTCGATGATGATGTTGACTTAACACAGTCTAATATAATTGGACTATTTGATCTTTATGAAAGTAGGCTTTCCGGCGATGCTCTCAAAGATTTCCAAGATAAAAGAGAAAGATGGGAAACTTCAGAAAATTTAGATTTGATTAAGGGACATGACGGAGATGACTCTTCTTTATCATGGGTCGATATCATGGTTCTTATGGGGGGGACTGTCGGTGAATCTTTTGACCCAACTGGTGCAAATGTGTCTGAAGATGATTCATCTGATACAGGAGAGGATTCATTTTCCGTTGTTGATGGTGGTGTTTATATTGATGAAGGTGTACCACCGCGGGATTTAGGTGATGACAAAATTGCATTTACTATTGGTGATGGATTTTATGCAGAACTCAGTTACACAATCCAGAATGCATCAGATATTGTATCATTAGATCATCTTGAATCTCTTTTGGATGCACATAATGCACGCGTAAGAAGTACTTCATCTGAAAGCTATATTACTGACGAAGAGCGCCAAAAAATAATCTCTGAATTTAATTATGCAAACCAACAAGGCCTTGGTAGCGGTGAAAAAGGTGAAGTCACTTGGGAAGATGTTTATAAGATTTTGGGCGGTGAAACAGATGATAACCTCTTAGATCTCTCTGATCATGAAATAACGCCATTAAATGCTTATAGTGGTGATGCCTTTTTTGCAATATTTGATACAGAAAATAATGACACATGGCGCCGAGATGACGGTATGATAGATCGTGATAGAATTAAAATGCATGTCATTGGCACAATTCCTGACGAAGTTGATGATCTTATAGATGATGCTATTGATGGGTTTGATGATTTCCCTAGCTTTAGTGATATAAAAAGGTCGGATGTTAGAAAAGACGATTTTAACCGCTTATTACATGCTGGATTTGATAAGCTAAATGAACTTATTGAAAGCAATGAAGATTATGAAAAAATGCGTGATCAGCTCTACTTTGCTTATATTTCAAAAATGATGCAGGCAGCTCTTGAAGAAGGAGGTGAACATTTTAATGCACTCCTAAATGCTTTGAGACATTATGAAAGAAATGAAGTTCAAAATAGCACAGGCCGGGGAGCTATCCCAAATTCCTCAGACTATCGTAGAATTGTCATGGCATCAATTATACTTAACGAAGAACCTTCAAGTACAAATTATAGATTTGGATCAGGCACACAATATAACGACATGAAAGGTTGGATTAAAGAGGGTGACCTTGAGAGCATCATGGATAATATGAGTGTTAGTAAATTCTGGGGAAAAGATGAAAAGAACGATAGAATGGGTATGTTTGCAGGTTATAAGACATGATGAATTAACATTTCATTCATAAAGCCGGCTCATAATTGTAAAAAATTCTACTTCATCAAAATGGCTGAGGCCTTAAATCGTGAGTAACACGAATATTATAATTGTGACATGCCCACATTGTGCGACATGTTTTAAAATGGATCGCACGCTTATTCCGGTCAATGGGAGGATTGTAAAATGTTCTTCCTGTAAAAATAAGTGGCGCTTAATGTCGCCCCCAGATGATGATAAGAATGAGGATCATAAAATAGAAGATACTCTGGAAAATGCCTCTTTTCCATCTAAGGCAGTAGAGGGGCATAGAGGGCTTTTTGTCTCACTTTTTGTCGTGATATTTATATGGCTATCAGTATTTATTACGCTTATTTTTTATAGCAACTCTGTTGTAGAGCTGGTCCCACAGTCAGAAAAATTTTATAAAATACTTGGTGTAAGTGTTAAAAAAACAGGCATTTCTCTGGTGAGTCCCTTCCTTGAAGAAAGCAGAGATGCGAATGGCAATCGTATCATATTCATTCAAGGAACTATAATGAATACACATGCATCTGATACGTTAGATATTCCTCCGCTTCAGATAACCTTACGCGATAAAGCCAATTTTATTGTCAAAGAATTTATATTTGAAGATTATACGCAAAAAAAGCTGAAACCGGGTGGTATTGAGGATTTCTCATATCGTGTAGAGCAGCTCCCCAAAAATGTAATTGATATAGGTGTGGCTCTCTCTCATGCCGAGCACCTTAATTAATTTCCTGTACCTGTTATAATTATCATATCTCAAGCAATTTAAAGTGATTTTTTTCTCTCGCGCCAGTTGGTTTTGGCCAACTGTTCCGAGGGGGCGCGCAACGATGCGCGGCGCACAGTCGGGCGCTCTACCAAAAGCCCTGGATGTCTCAAATTATTTAGGGCTTTTGGTATAA
>JBCCNR010000143.1:0-5047 GCA_039025725.1 Pseudomonadota bacterium
CAGAAAAATTTTTAGTAGTATGTTTTCCTTTTATCTCACCATCTGCAATTTTTCTGCAATGAAAGACAAATTATCCAACGTCATTCGTAATATTTTAAAGTACAACGATAAAAATGATATAGGTCGCGCAATAGAAAGCCTTTCGCTCTTTAAATTGGAAACAAGCTCCAGAAATGAGTTGGATCATTTTTTTTATACATGTGCCAGTGCAAGAAAAAATGATTGTAAAACACCAGGAGAAAGCAAACAAGAAGATGACAACAATGAAAATGTATCGGTCCAAGTTACAGAAATTGGATCTTTTAGAATAGATAGTAAGCTATCTTCTGACCCTAACCAAGCCGAAAAAATTGCTGATGCTATATTCAATGCTCTATCGAGGAAAGCTGAATCAGAGATTGATATGGAACTTCCAGAAGCTACGGAACTTTACCATCAAGTAGCTCAACCCCTTAGTGAAGCAACCTCGGATGATGATACACATTCACAAAAAAGAACTACAGAAATTGACAAGAGAGAGACGACAACAGCTCAATCTTCTGATGAAGAGGCGCCTGTAGCGCCTGGGGAGGTGACATTAGATGACGCTACTACAAAAACTGGGTACGCAAATACAACAGCAGCTCAACTTTCTAACTATGCGGCGCCTGCGGCGGTAACATTAGATGACGATACTACAAATACTGAGGACCAAGTTTCAACAGCAGCTCAACCTTCTCCAGCGCAACAAGTGTCCATTGTTGCTACGCCTGCGCCTGCACCTGCTCAAAACAGTGAGATGCATTCTACACAAAAGGCTACAACTTATGGAGAAAATAACCAGAACGACGAACTACCTAAAGGCGTAACTTCAACAGCAAAAAGGTTAGCAGAAAAAGTCAGAAGAAAAGCAGCTGCAGCAGCAGCAGAAGCAAGAAGAAAGGCAGAATCAGCAGCAGCAGAGCTAAAAAGAAAGGCAGCAGCAGCAGCTAGACGGAGAGCCAATCAAATTTCTGCGCTTTTTGCTTCAGTCCCGGAAGTACCTCAAAATACACCAAGCATCCCTCAACCAGAAGAAGAAGCCCAAAAACCTCTTTTGGCTGAGTTGGTATAAGGTTACCGCTCCAAACAGAGTACATATCACAACGACTTTTGACATTCAGAAATGCTTTCAAAGATGAAATCGCGTTTCGTCAGCTTCTCAGGTGGGATATTTTTAATATGTACCGATCCGAGCTTCCCACCAAGCTGCGCGGCATTTTTATCATTTGGATAGGGAGAGCTCCCTTTCTCCAGAACAAGACCACCTAATTTTGGTCCGCCCTTAAATTCATCTTTAAAACTATGCGTGGCATGGCGTGCATATTCTTCCGGATTGGTGTCAGCCATAAGATCAATCAGCGTCCCGCCATCAGGTGCTTTTCTGAAATAGTTTTTTACTCCAACATTGAAAATTGTTTGATTATTCAAATTATCAAGTGCGACCTTATCCCCGAACCGCGCGTCACTTCGAATACGATTGACGATCTGATCTTCGACCGTTTGTATCTGCACCAGCTTATTGTCACATTGACGCTCAATCCTTTTTTTGCGCGCCTTTGAGAGTTTTGCATTTGTTTTCAGAAGATATGATAATTCTTTTTGCTCACGCGCATCAGCTTTAGATATATTTTCTTTTTTTGAGCTCAAACAATATGTAATAATTTGATTTTTTTCATTTTGTGACAGCGCATCAGAGCCCTTAATGATATCCAATGCATCCAGTATATCGAATTTGTAGCGCGTGCCATCCGGTTTTAAAATAATTTTCTCTCTTTCTTTCATCTGTGCGAGTAAATTTTGACGTCTCAGATAATCATCAGATGTCGTATCACGCTGATAGATTTTGAGCTCTTCTTTCAGTCTATTTTTATAATCAGAGATGAAATTTTTAAAATCAGGCGCAATTTCTTTAAAAAATTCATATTCAGACACTTGAGATGCCTTATATCTTAGATCTTCCTGACAGATACGAATATTGCGGCGTTGCTCTGCGCTAAGAGCATCACATTTTTTTGCATCATATCTTTCAGTAATGTCTCGGCGGCTAAAACTTAGTCCCTCTGTGCGGTTGTTAAAATCAAACCGCGTAATTTGCCGTAGCACAATATTTTTACTCCCTTTTGGCTTGGTAAAATGGCAAAATTTTATTTTATCATAGCCCGGCGAAAAATCTGCAATGACATTATCACCAAAAAAACGCCCCACAAATGTAAAGATATCCCTTCCTTTCCCGAGATTCTCATCGCCTTTCAGATAGTCATTTCCATAGCCTGAGATCAGTTGATCATCTCCTGCACCGCCATAAATATATGATCCCGGCGCGGTCGGAACGGACGCTTTACTGAATTTATAGTCATTTTCAAAAAGGTAATCGGGAATATATTGCTGGCCAGCAGCGTAAATGACATCATTGCCGTCTCCGCCAAATAGGAAACCTGTCGCATCACGTGCATCAAGACTGATAATATCATCGCCATCCCGACCATGCACAAGGCTATGCGATGCTATTTTGCGCAAATCATTATTTCTGGATGAGCCAATTTCAAGATTTTGCATCTTTAAAGGCTTACCATCAAGAAAGCGCGGGACAATCAAGTAAGCTGGCTTCATTGCATAGCTCTCTTCGGCCAGTGGGAAATATTGTGCTAGAAAACCATAGGCCTCTAATGCGTTTGGATTGCCAGTGACGTTGAAAATTTGTGCATTTGAGGCGCGCGCATAAGCTGTGAAAATATCTCCGTTACGCGCATAGCCGGGTAAAATCTCCTCTTCAACTGCCGCATGTGCCTCTTTAAAGAAAGGCATTGATTTCGAGATATTAAAAGCATCGCGCCAGCGTGTATACATATTGATACGCGCATCTGGAATATAATATTTGCCACTAGGGCTTTCTTCGAACATTTTTAGATTAAAGACAGAACCATATTCAGGCGGATAGCCATTATTACGCTGCAAAAAGCGGTCTGACACAAAACCAGATTGCCAATTCACAAAGCTATTAACACCATCATTGAACCCTAATCCGGCATAAAATCCAATACCAATCGCCGCAAGGTCTTGCATAAAAATAGGATTTTGCGCTGGCGTATAGCCCATCATAAAGCCTGTCATTTCGCCAGCTGCATAAGGATATTTTCCAGACTTAAATGGCGCACCATATTCAAAATCAAACATACCGCCCTGAAGAAAAGCTTTTTTCATAAAATCCAGATCACGTATATTTTGTTGCATAATATATGAAGCATCAGGGTCTTTTTCATCTAAAAGCGATTCCATTTCTCCGGCAGTGCGGCGCGCCCACCCATAGGCACGCGGCTGGTCAGCATATTGATCGCGAAAGCCATCAGGGTCATTTTGTGTATTTTCAATGATCAAACGATTGAACATATAGATCGCTTTCATACTGTCATAATGATAGCGATCTCCTGTGACCATAAAAGGAATATAAGTCAGAGAGGGCTGATGTGCGATATCCGGCACCCAAAATCTTTTATCATATGGCGAAGGATAAGGCGCGATGCCATGTTTTTCTAAACTCGCACGGTGATCAATCCAGACTTTTGGATGATTGGGCGGAATTGCAGGGCTATTTGTATTGCTATCATAGAAATGCCATGGAATGGTTGCTGCAATCTCTGCATGTTTTAACATTGTATATCTGGCTTTATCATGCAAGCTCATGACATATTGCGCAGTCCATTGCGGCAAAATTGCGATCTCATCACGCGTGCCTGTTTGCGGCATATAACGCGTCAAAAGACCCGCATTTTGCAAAGACCCACCTTTGCCCCGCATCGCAGCAAAATAATCATTTATGGCACCAGGTGATGTTCCAAAGCTGAGGTCAAATGTCGGCAGAGCCCCCACCGCCATCACCATGCCCATATCAATTGCTGCAACATTGTCTTTCTTATAGCCAAAACGCAGTGGATAGCGCCATTTTGTATGATGTGTTTGCGTGATATTTTTAAAGCTCTTAAAAATTTTACCGTTGATCACAATATCAGCCCGATAGCTGGTATTATACATTGGCGTGCCATAAAGGCGATTATAGTGAAAAATAATATCTATTTTTTTATGGCCATTGCGAAAATGGTCAATATCAAAATCTATCGCCAGAAATTTGAAAGGTAAAGCATGATAGCGTCTGGAATAAAGCAAGGGACCACTCTGCCAGAGCTTTTTTTCAGCGATCATATCTTTTAAATGGACTGTTTGCTTCTCTCCGCGTGGCGTTGTAATGATCACAGCAATATCAGTGTTCAATTTTGGCTGAAACACCGCCAAAGATGTTTTATTGCGGTCTTTTATCAGCGCAACATCATATATTTTATCTTTTTTCGGGTTTATGACCTCAATGGTGACGATTGCAAATCTGATAGAATTATCACGATAACGATTATGGATTTTAACCTGTATAGGAAAATTTTTGTCCTTATATCGCGCAGAAATATGCGATGAGTGTGCCACAGCACCTTTGGGAAAAAACACACCTGTCCGCACATAGGGATGTAATGACTTGCCACTATCTGCAATGCGTAACTTTAAAGCTGCAATTTGTCCGGGCTGTTTATATTCAAAATCTGGCATATAAACCCTATCGCCAGATTGCTTTACCCAAGGCGCAGCATGAGCATTAAAAGCAAACACCATAAAGCAAAGGCTATATAATAAAAATATAACTGTTGCTGCTTGTCTTGCTCCCCTATCATCGATCATAAAAATTTATGCAGATTTTTTACGCTGGCTTGTCGTATTTTTTGCTTTCACAACTTTCTTTTTAACTGCTTTTTTCACAGGTGCAGCCTTCTCAGCTTGTAAAGCAAATAATATATTCTTAAGAGGCTTACCTGTATCTTCACCATAAAGGCTTACAGTAATATTTGCATTTTCTTTTAAATCAGAAAGTCTGTCAAACTCTAATGCATCTATAGATTGACCCGCAATAAAATAAGCGCCCTCATTGTAGAAAACACGGCCATTTAACATTTTTTCTGGCAAGCCCTCTATCTTAATGACTGTATAG
>JBCCNR010000144.1:0-5044 GCA_039025725.1 Pseudomonadota bacterium
AAAAAATAACAAAATATAGGCTTTAAATTTGTGTCAAAACGTCAGTCATGGCACATTTTTTGTAGCATTTAAATCTGTGTTTATACTGAAAACGGAGGAAAGTCGTGGCTTTTGTCAAAAAGATAAAGTGTTTTTTGTCTCTTTTGGCCATGATGTGTGTTCTCATTTCTCCGGCTTATGCCAAAATATCTAAGCGCGCAGAGCTTGTTGTTGATGTGGAAACAGGGCGAATCTTGCATAGCTACGCTGCCAATCAGAAGCGCTATCCTGCCTCTGTGACCAAAATGATGACCTTATATCTGGTATTTGATGCGATTGAAAAAGGCGTTATACGCCCAGATACAAAAATGCTGATGACTAAAAAAATTAAAAGCCTTGGCAAAAGAAATGGTGGAATAACCTTTGCTGGCGTCAAAGCAGGGCAGACGATCACGGTCAAAGAAGCAATCTATACGTTGATCACGAAATCTGCAAATGATGTTGCTATTCTTGTTAGCCGCACATTGGCTGGATCAGAGCAAAAATTTGCAAAGAAAATGACCCAAACAGCGCGCCGTCTAGGCATGACGCGTACGAATTTTACCAATCCGTCAGGTCTTCCTGATCGCAAACAATATACAACCGCACGCGATATGGCTGTGCTAGGCGTAAGGTTAATGCAGAAATTCCCCGATTATTACAAATATTTTGCGACTAAAACGGCTCGGGTGAAAGGCTATAATCTTAAAAATCATAATAGCATGCTGAAAACATATAAGGGCATGGATGGCTTTAAAACCGGCTATATCAATATGTCTGGCTTCAATCTTGTGGGGTCTGCGAAACGCGGAGATAAACGCCTAATTGCTGTTGTATTTGGCGGTAAAACTGCACGCTCAAGAAATAAACGTATGGCTCAGATCCTGAATGTAGGGTGGAAACGCGTCAAAAATCCAAAAGGCTATAAAAAATTTCTCGGTATTTCTATGCCGCAATTTGCTAAGTTAGAGACAGCTTACAAGCCGCTGGATGATAATCGTTCCAGAAAAACAATGGTTGCATCTTTAACGCCTAAAGCTCCTAAAATTGTAAAGCCTGTCATTCAAACATCTGAAGCAGCATTTTATCGTCTAACCTCTGATGAGAAAAATACTACAAAGAAGAGTGAGGCTCATTCAGGGTGGACAAATATGAATAACAATGATGCTGTCGCACAGATCATAAATGAGGCTGACAATAAGGCGCATATACCTGATGAGCATCTTGCATCACTTCTGATACATAAAGCATCTATGACGCCGATTATCTCCGAAGAAGATAAAGTCTATCAGCAGGAAGCGCAAATAAAGCATATTTCTCGTGCTTCTGGCGCACGCTCGACTGCGCGTATGAAAAATCGCTGGTTGGTACAAGTTGGTGCTTTCGCAGAACAAAATACTGCAAGCGCATATATAACGTCTCTGCGCGGAGAATATAATGGGCTTGCTCAGGCCGTTGCGCACCTTGAACCAGTGACACATGGGCGTAATACAGTCTATCGTGCACGCTTTTCGGGGCTGACTGCGAAAACAGCACGCGTGACTTGCGCTGCCATGAAAAGAGCTGGCAGACAATGTATGATGATTTCACAAGGCGGATAGCCTGCTTGTGGTACTTATTCTCAGTATAAATCAGTGATATAAATATCTTTTGATTGAATATATATGCAGACAATTCTTATTACTGGCGCCAGTGGAGCCATTGGCGGTGCTTTCGTGCAATATTATGCGCAAAAATATACTGATGCAGTGATACATGCGATATCACGCGCAGATACTGACTTTACCGCACCAAATATTAAAAAACATATCATTTCTGACTATTCAGAAGCTGATTTAACACCCATTGCAGACAAGATAGATGTCATTGATATGGCGATTGTAACGAATGGCATTTTATGTGATGGCGACATTCGGCCAGAGAAATCTTTGCGCGATTTATCTGAAGAAAAATTTACGCGGCTCTTTGCTGTGAATACAATCATTCCTGCCATGCTTGCGAAGGTTTTTGTTCCTAAATTGAATAAAACGAATCGTTCAGTCTTTGCTGCGCTTTCTGCGCGTGTCGGAAGCATATCAGATAATCATATCGGAGGGTGGTATGCTTATCGTGCTTCTAAGGCTGCGCTGAATATGATCATTAAAAATATCGCCATAGAAATGGGACGCAAAAACAAACATGCTATTATTGTTGGATTACATCCGGGCACGGTGGATAGCGCTTTGTCTAAGCCATTTCAAGGCAATGTTCCAAATGGTAAGCTTTTTACGCCAGACTATTCAGTAGAAAAATTATCTCATGTTATAGAAGGTTTAACTGTCCAAAATAGCGGAAACTCCTTCGCATGGGATGGCGCAGAGATTTTACCATGACAAATACAACCTACAATATCGGCGAAGTTATTGATATGGCATGGTGTGATAAAACATCTTTCGATGATATTTATGCTATAACTGGTTTGAGAGAAGCAGACGTTATCAGATTGATGCGTCAGAATCTCAAAGTTGGCAGTTTTAAAATTTGGCGACAACGTGTGACTGGGCGCAAAGCCAAACATAAGAAACTGAGCAAATGACGGATACTCTCCATATTATCTGGTTCAAACGCGATTTGCGGCATGTTGATCATGAGCCTCTCTATGAGGCGGTGCGAACGGCTATAGAGTCTGGTGATAAAATTCTACCACTTTATATCCTTGAGCCAGAATTGTGGCAGCAGCCTGATATGAGCCATCGTCATTATGCATTTTTATGTGAGTGTCTTTTATCTTTAAAACAAGATCTTAATGGGCGTCTGATCGTGAGGGTAGGTGAGGCCGTTAGTGTTTTAGAAGCGCTTCATCAGGAATATAAACATATTCAGCTTTGGTCACATCAGGAAAGCTGGAATGGCTGGACTTACAAAAGAGATATTGCTGTTGGAAAATGGGCAAAAGATCACAATATGACTTGGCATGAATATTCAAATTTTGGTGTCGTCAGGCGATTGAAAAGTCGTGATGATTGGGCAGATGCCTGGCATAAAATCATGTTAAGACCAATCATTGCTGAGCCTCCTGAATTTCATATGATTGATATTGTCTCCGATGCTTTGCCTGCTTCGCATAAGCTTGGTCTTACTGATGATGGTTGTATATGGCGCCAAAAAGGAGGCCGCAAAGAGGGCCTACAAATGCTCGATAGTTTTTTAAATCTGCGCGGAGAGCATTACACCAAAGACATGTCCTCTCCGGTCACTGCTTTTGAGGCGTGTTCGCGTATATCGCCTTATCTTTCTTTTGGGTGTGTGTCGATGCGAGAAGTTTTTCAGATTGCCAGCCAGCGCGAAGCAGACATTAAAAATATGCCTTATCAAATGCGCGGTAAATGGGGGAGCGCTCTCAGATCTTTTTTAGGCCGCTTGCGCTGGCATTGTCATTTTATTCAAAAGCTGGAAGATGCGCCCCAGATTGAATTTCAAAATATGCATCCGCTTTATGACGGCCTCAGAGAAAATGATTTTAATATAGAATTTTTTGAAGCTTGGAAAAGCGGTAAAACAGGATATCCTATGATCGACAGCGCCATGCGCGCTTTGATACAAACCGGATGGATCAATTTTCGCATGCGTGCCATGTTGATGAGCTTTGCCTCTTATCATCTTTGGCTGCATTGGCGGCAGACATCTTTATATCTCGCGCGGCTTTTTGTCGATTACGAGCCTGGTATCCATTACTCACAAGCACAGATGCAATCGGGAACAACGGGTATCAATGCAATTCGTATTTATAACCCGATCAAACAGGGCATAGATCAAGACCCTGAAGGTATATTTATCCGAAAATGGTTGCCTGAATTAAAAGATATGCCGCAAGATGCGCTCCATGCGCCCTGGAAGCACCACTCCTTAATGGGAGAATATCCAATGCCTATTATTAATGAAAAAACTGCGCGTAAAATGGCTGCCGATAAGATTTATAGCCTAAGAAAGCAAGAGGGCCATAGAGACGGCGCAAAGAAAGTCTATGAAAAACATGGAAGTCGCAAGAAAGCTACGCAAAAGAAAAGAGCAAAAAAATCAGAGGAAAAACCTAGCCCAAAACAAGGAGAGCTCCCTTTTTAAGGTTTTTTCATCCAGTCATAAAGCCTTCCATATACTTTAGCTGCTGTGCTATATAAGACGCTGGCAGCGTTTGGTATCTTCATTGCGGGTGACTTCAGTATTCTTTTTGTTATTAAATCTGTATCTAAGTCTTGAGTTATAAATTTACTTTCAAAAGCATTCTTAAGAGCCAATGAAATGTACTCTGAGCCAACAAACATGCCTGTAGTTGCTGAAAAGACTGACATGAATTTAGATGGAAACCGGTAAGCATAAGCTGAGATGCGTGTACATTTTTTTAATGAGTCTGAAAAATTATGACCTTCTCTAAGTGATTTTACCACATCAGACCAGTATTTTGAAAGTGTAGATCCTACTAGAACTGCAAGGCCAATTCTTTTTTCTTTACTCATGTCATCTGGCAAGTTTCCCATAATTTTATCGACGATTTCTGTTTTCATCAGAATTCGTAAGCCATTAGCTACAAAAAGTCCTCCAAACAAATTTGAAGTTTTTGTTGTCATATCCAGAAGGGAATGTCCCAAACCAGAAATGATTGGAATCGACATCAAAGGGGGTATGCCCAAAGCATCCCGCCAAAAGTAGGCTATAAATGTGGCTGGATATGTTACTCCTAATAAATGTAAAGACTGATAAAGTAATCCTTGTGGCATCCATGACTTTGCAGGAGGAATGACATTTTTAAACCAGAACGCACCAGATGTGACCGGGGGAGCCTCTTGCCCCCTTGGAAGATTATAGTGCTGCAAAAAAAAGTGACAAAATGGTATGGCAAGAAGCGTACCAAAAAATCTTGCCGCCTTTTTGTAGGCGTCCCCAGAAGCTTCCTTTGTATGTATCTCAGGCTGATTTTTTTGAAAGGGGATTGGGAAAACTGACTTATGTTTTTCTCCACGTGTAAATGGTTCTGTAATTATCTTATAAA
>JBCCNR010000145.1:0-4957 GCA_039025725.1 Pseudomonadota bacterium
ATAGGCATTCAAAAGTAAGAAAACCTTTCAAACATCATGTTAATTCATTACTTGAATCGGAACGGTTTAAGAACCTTGACCAAGCCAAAAAAGAACTTACTAGACAAGTACTATTAGGAGACGATACCTATATAGGGCTAGCAATTCTAAGTGATGCAAGTTCATGGATCAAATTAACACACACTCAAATGTCATATATTGTAGGTGATATTAGGACATTTGACAAAGAGAAACAAATTAGTCAAAGAAATGCACTATGTCGATTTATAGCAGATAATTTTGAAATTTGGTGTAGATGCACATCGTTGCCTGATTCGAGAACTGGTCATAAATTCGTAGATGACCCAAGAAGCATAGCACTTAGAATGTTTATAGATAAAAATTCTACAGTACGAGATATTCAAGGTGCATTTGATAGAAAAGTACAGGGAATATTGAAAAAAGAAAGCGAGCAGATAAATAGTAGGCTTGAAGAGTTATTCTCTGATCTTGGACTAGGGCCAGACGAAATGAATGATTAAAAAATTCAAAAACGCCCTTAAAATCTAACCCGCAAGCCACCATAAGCTGATATGCCCGGTGCATTATAACCCACCACCTCTTGGTAATCACGGTCTAATATATTGTCTGCTCTGGCATAAAGCTCAACATTTTCTGTAAGACCATATGCTGTATTTATATCTGCCGTGAAAAAAGAGCTATTTGAAACATTGAATCTGTCTTGCTGTTCGCCGACAAATAGCCCTTGAACGCCAAAGCGAAAATCCTCTGTTATATCAATATCTGCGCCGAAAGCTGCCTGATGTTTTGGACGTCGCAAAAGCTGCGTATTATTTGTAATATCCATCGCATCTGTGTAGGTGTAATTCGCATAGATCGACAGGCTATCCGTTGGGTCAATTTCAATAAAAGTCTCCCAGCCAGAAATTTCTGCCTCATTGATGTTCACATATCCACTTGTAAAACCAATTAGATTATCAATCTCTGTCTCGAAATAAGTTGCTCCTATTGTGACATATTCTCCGGGGAATGTTTGCTCAAAGCCAAAATCGAAACCTTTACTCTCTTCAGGGTTAAGATTTGTATTCCCAAAAGAAGGCGAAAAAAGCTGAAATAATGTCGGAGCCTTAAAACCTGTCCCATATGTTCCGCGAATGGTCGTCATACTTTCCGGTATCACATAGGCAATACCAGCCCGATAAGTTTCATTGCTGCCAAAATTGTCAAAATGATCTATTCTACCGCCAAGAGTAAGCGTTATATTCTGACCCAGCCCGAGTAAATATTGCCCATAAATGGATTTGCTTTCCACATCTGCATCGATATTAGACGTTTCTGCAGTCTCAATGTCATAATCAGCCCCAAGAGAGAGCACATCACGCTGACGCAATTTCAAATTAGATTGGAAAATAGCTTCAAAACGATCACCATCAAAGGAAGACCCTGAACTGTCACGCTCGGTCCGACTGCCACCAAGGGTCAGACGATTATCAAGCCTCCCATCAAAAGCACTCACATTTGCATAAATATTTCCAAAGTAGAAATCTTTTTCACTCTCATCTTCCGTATCTGCCAGAACAAATGATGGCGATGGAAAGCCATCAATCTCTGCATCAAGATGAATATAGCCCCCATTAGCCCCAAGCTCTATATTATCTGTAGGACGTAGAGTAAGTCCTCCATTGATATTCGTATCTTCGGTTGAGTCATTCTCATTACCCGAAGCTGCCCTTGAAAATCCATCACGATCAAGATGCGTCGCATTCACATAAAAAGACATATCTTCATCACCGGCAGCAATATTAAAGCCTCCTTGCTTTGTGCCGAAAGATCCAGCCTCCGCAAAGGCAGTTCCAGACACACCATCCTTGACTGTCTTATGAGTTATAATATTAATAACACCACCAATGGCCTTAGACCCGTAAAGCGCTGACTGATTGCCGCGAATAATTTCAATGCGCTCAACTGTGCTGACCAATAAACTGTCAAAATCATAACTGCCATCAATGCTAGCTGGGTCGCCAACATCAATACCATCAATTAAAACCAGCACTTGTCCTTGGTCAGAACCGCGCAATCTGATGGATGAAACACTGCCTATACCGCCAGCTCTTGATAGAGTGACACCCTGCACGCGCTTTAAAGCATCCGCAACTGAGCGATCGCCACGTTTTTCAAGCGTTTCTTTATCCAATATTGTCACAGAAGACCCAATTTCGGCAATATTTTGCTCAAATCGAGATGCTGTAACGGTCACCTTAAGGTCAGCCTCTTCAGCAAAAGCACCTATGGCATATGGTGTCATCAGGAGTGCTAAAGCGTAAAAACTTTTTTTCATTATAATCTCTGTAAAATCTATGTATATGAGAGCCTTATAAACAGAATTTCCCATAATGCAATCAGAGGCGTACAAAATATTTGTATCTTGAGAAAAATATGCTAGAAGCAAAATAATTTTACCAAAGAATATTACTATAAGGATTTGAAATGTCAGAACAATATGATCTCGTTGTGATTGGGTCTGGACCGGGCGGATATGTTTGCGCCATCAAGGCTGCTCAGCTTGGGTTAAAAGTCGCATGTGTCGAAAAACGCGAAACACTTGGTGGAACATGTTTGAATATTGGCTGCATTCCATCAAAGGCGCTGCTTCATGCATCCGAAGTTTACCATCAGGCTGAATCAGTTATGGAAAAACTTGGGGTGAAAGCCAGTAAAGTCTCGCTTGATCTGAAAAAAATGATGGAGCATAAAAGCAAAACCGTCGATGAACTCACTAAAGGAATTGCTTTTCTTTTCAAAAAGAACAAAGTCACGCCTGTTTTTGGGACTGGAAAAATTACCTCTGCGAATAGCGTTGAAGTCGCCCTGAATAAAGGTGGTACGGAAACACTACAGACTAAAAATATCGTCATCGCGACTGGATCTGATATTATATCTCTCCCTAATGTTGAGATTGACGAAAAACAGATCGTTTCTTCAACAGGTGCATTGGAGCTACCGAAAGTTCCTGATCATCTCCTTATTATTGGCGGTGGAGTTATTGGGCTTGAAATGGGCTCTGTCTGGAGTCGGCTTGGTGCGAAAGTCACAGTCGTTGAATATCTTGACCGCATTACGCCATCCATGGATCTCGAGGTCTCGAAATCATTCCAGAAAATCCTTGAAAAGCAAGGGATAACTTTCCAGCTTTCTACCAAAGTGACAGATGTTAAAAAATCAAAATCTGGTGTTAAGGTCACTGTTGCACCGGCAGCCGGCGGCGACAGCAAAGAGATCGCATGTGATGTCGTGCTGATGTCTATTGGACGTAAACCTTATACAGAAAATCTTGGGCTTGATGCGGCAGGCGTTAAAATGGATGAGCGTGGGCGCGTAGAGATCGATGCACATTTCAGAACCAGCCAACCAAATATTTATGCTATCGGCGATGCAGTCAAAGGCGCCATGTTAGCACATAAAGCCGAAGAGGAAGGCGTCGCCGTTGCTGAGATCATCTCCGGCAAACACGGGCATGTGAATTACAATACAATACCGAATGTCATATATACATGGCCTGAAGTTGCAGATGTCGGAAAGTCAGAAGAGCAACTTAAAGAAGAAGGCACACCCTATAAGGTTGGAAAATTCCCATTTGCCGCCAATGGTCGTGCAAAAGCTTGCTTGAATGCGGATGGCTTTATTAAAATTCTTGCCCATAAAGACACTGATCGCGTTTTAGGTGTGCATATGATTGGGCCCGATGTCGGAAATATGATCAATGAAGCTGCAATGGCAATGGAGTTTAGTGCTTCTGCGGAAGATATTGCGCGTTCATGTCATGCCCATCCAACGACATCTGAGGTCGTCAAAGAAGCAGCACTTGCTGCGAGCTTTGGAAAAGCGCTTCATTCATAGTTTTCATGATACCAAGTCACAAATCTCTTTAAACCTTCAAATAAAGACATTTGTGGCTTAATGGATGTCTTCGCCGTTAGAGGTGCAATGTCAGCATATGTCGCATAGACATCCCCTGTCTGCATAGGTAAAAATTCTTTTTGGGCTGTTTTCCCGATGATCTCCTCGAGAAAAGCGATCATATTCATTAGTTTTTCTGGCTGATTATGGCCGATATTCAAAATATCATGTGGCGCTTTTTCACTTGAGGGAGGGTGAAATATCATACCAATAACCCCCTCTGTGATATCATCAATATAAGTGAAGTCCCGTAACATATCCCCATTATTGAATATTTTTATCGGTTTATTCTCAATAATAGCCTTCGTAAATTTATAGTAAGACATATCTGGCCGTCCCATTGGCCCGTAAACTGTAAAAAATCGTAGGCCAGTTAATGGCAAACCATACATTTCTGCATAACTATGCGCCAGCATCTCATTAGATTTTTTCGTCGCAGCATAAAGACTTACAGGATGATCTGTTCTATGGTCCGTCCGAAATGGTGTTTCCTCATTATGACCATAAACTGAACTTGATGATGCATAAATCGTGTGTTTAGGCCTTACGTCCCGCACGGCCTCTAAGAGTGACATAAAGCCAATCAGATTGGAATTCACATAGGCAAAAGGATGATCAATAGAATAGCGCACACCTGCCTGCGCAGCCAGATGAATAACGATATCCGGCGCTGTCTGTTTGAAAATATCTTTTACAGCCTGCGTCTCGATCAAATCTATTTTATGAAAATGAAAATGCTCATATGATTTTAAGATGTTCAAACGCGTTTCTTTTAAAGCAATATCATAATAATCATTCAGATTATCAATCGCGACCACAGAGGCACCAGATTCAAGCAAATATTTTGCAACATAAAACCCAATAAATCCTGCAGCACCTGTTACAATAACGGGCTTCTTAAAAAAATCAGATGTCTGTATATCTTTCTGAAACTGCATAACTTACCTTATTCTCATTTATATATTCTTTAAATTAGAAATAAAAAAGATTTACAGATTAA
>JBCCNR010000146.1:0-4955 GCA_039025725.1 Pseudomonadota bacterium
ACGCTACAGGGGCTATACCACATACTTCAGGTGCATCATATAATTCTTCGACTGAACCATATGGAACATCTACTAGTATACCTCCTACTAGAAGTCGACTTCCAGCGGGCAAAAGTCCTACAAGGCAGTTTCGGGAGACGGCTGAAGCAGCAAGAGTTCTAGTGCGCAGGCGATTTCGTAGTGCCCGTCCTCCATTGGTACATCATGTGCCAGAATTACAAGATAAGGAATCATTTGAATATAAAATCTTAGAAGTTTTTTTTCGTGCGAGGCTATTGCTTCTTGCTGATGCCTTTCCAGAGAATATTTACGCTAAAGCTTGTAAAGCCGCTTCTACGAGTGGTATTGTCAAATTACTTATCGAAGAACTTGATAAACTAGAAGGCAATCAGGTCGAGGCTGTTTCTTTAAGATCAACGCTTAATGACCCAGGTGTAAAAGCTATTATGTTGTTTCCTGGCGAGGGTGATGTCAGTATTCTAAAACAATGCATAGATGAAGCCAGAGCCATTTTCGATAAGTTACCTAAATCGCCGCAATAATATTCGCTCCCAAACAAGTTTTCTTGACTTTAAAGCAAAAAAAACGATAAAAGATCATCTTTTATGTTTCATTCATAAGGGTGTTTTGTGTCATCTGCATTGATGCAAGTTTATAATCGTTTTGCCATAAACTTTACGCATGGTAAGGGTCTGTCTTTATATGACTCTGAAGGTAAGGCTTATCTTGATGCAGGGTCGGGAATAGCAGTCAATGCTTTTGGGCATTGTCATCCAAAATTGGTTGCGGCTTTACAGAAGCAGTCTGAGACTTTGTGGCATATTTCTAATCTTTACACATCGGATGTGCAGTTGGAATTTGCAAAGTTGCTATGTGATGCAACCTTTGCGGATAATGTTTTTTTTACCAATTCAGGCGCAGAGGCCATTGAATGTGCGTTAAAAACTGCAAGGCGTTATTTTCATAAACAGGGCACTCCGCAGCGCAGGCGGATTATAACATTTAAAGGGGCTTTTCATGGGCGAACGCAGCTTTGTATCAGTGCTGCTGGCGCCAAAACTGAGGATGGCTTTGGGACTGTCTCGCCTGATTTTGATATTATCCCATTCGGAGATCATGCCGCGCTGAAAGCTGCGATAACTGATGAAACTGCTGCAATTCTAATGGAGCCCATTCAAGGCGAAGGAGGGATCAGGCTTGTCCCGATTGATTGCCTTAAGGCGATACGACAACTTTGTGATGAACATGGTATTTTATTGATTTTTGACGAGATTCAATCAGGTATGGGGCGAACGGGAAAATTATTTGCATTTGAACATGCTGAAATTGCTCCGGATATTTGCACCTCTGCAAAAGGGATTGCTGGTGGTTTTCCGCTTGGTGCGTGTCTTGCGACAGATAAAGCCGCGGCTGGCATGACCTATGGAACACATGGTTCGACATATGGTGGTAATCCTCTTGGGTGTGCGGTTGGGCATGCGGCTGTTGAAATGATCTTAGAGGATGGATTTTTATCACATGTCACGCAGATCGGCGTATATTTGAAAGATAAGCTTTTACATCTGCAAGAAAAATATCCTGATTATATGACTGACGTAAGAGGGATAGGTCTGCTGCTTGGTATAAAGTTACATGATGATTATAAAGTGCGTGATGTTGCTGAAAAGCTTTTATATGAGGGGCTGATTACCATTCCGGCCTCTGATAATGTTATGCGAATTGTTCCACCGCTGATTATTACGCAAAATGAATGTGATCATTTATGTGATATTTTAGATGGCTTTTTTGCGAAGGAAACACCAAAGTAAGATAGTGATAAAATGAAAAGAGATTTTATTGATTTGTCTCACATTGAGGCTTCTGATTTAAGAGACATCCTTGAGGATGCGAAGCAGCGAAAAGCAGCGCGCAGCAAGAAGGGCAAAGTGGTGCCTGATCAGGATAAGCCGCTTGATGGGCGTGTGCTTGGTCTTGTTTTTACAAAGCCATCAACGCGCACGCGTATTTCCTTTGAGGTTGGCATGCGGCAATTGGGCGGTCAGACGATCATGCTGACTGGAGCTGAGATGCAGCTTGGGCGCGGAGAAACAGTGGCAGATACTGCAAAAGTGCTTTCGCGTTATTTAGATGCAATTATGATCAGAACATACTCGCATTATGATATTCAGGAACTAGCTGCGCATGCAGATATCCCGGTGATTAATGGGCTGACTGATCTGTCGCATCCTTGTCAGATTATGGCAGATATTATGACCTTCGAAGAGCATAAGGGTTCTATTAAAGGGAAAAAAATTGCCTGGGTTGGGGATGGCAATAATGTGTGTTACAGTTGGATAGAGGCTGCGGTTAAATTTGAATTTACATTACATATTGCCTGCCCGGATGAATTATATCCTAAAGAAACCGCTTTAAATTATGCGAAGCAAGCTGGCGCGGATGTGCATATTTTTTCATCGGTGAGAGATGCTGTGACTGGTGCTGATTGTGTAACAACAGATACATGGGTGTCCATGGGAGACGAAGATGTTATGCGACGTCATCATATGTTAAAACCTTATCAGGTGAATTCTGCTATCATGTCACTTGCGGATAAAGATGCGATATTCATGCATTGTCTGCCGGCTCATCGCGGTGAGGAAGTGACTGCAGATGTTTTTGATGGTCCGCAATCAGTCGTTTTTGACGAGGCTGAAAATAGATTGCACGCTCAGAAAGGGATTTTAGCGTGGTGTCTTCAGTCTTAACTCCGGCCAATTCCAATTTGCTTCCTTTTGATGATTTGGTTTTGCCTTTTCAGATTGAAAAGACGGATGTTGCAGGGCGCTTTCTCAGGACGCAATCTGTTATAACAGAGATTTTAGAGTGCCATAATTATCCTGATATGATCTCCAAGCTATTGGGCGAAGCGCTTATGGTCATTAGCCTTATCGGATCAGGTATGAAATTGCGCCATCGTATTATTTTACAGCTTCAGGGGGATGGTGCCGTTCCCATGATTGTTGCGGAATATACGGCGCAAAACACCATGCGCGGATATGCAAAAGTCAATCAGGAGATGTTTGAACGTTGGACAGGTGGCGAAGAGATCAATCCTTTTCTGCTTTTGGGGAAAGGGCATGTTGCAATCACGATAGATAATGGTCCGGGAACGACTCCTTATCAGGGGATTGTTCCCTTGGAGGGAGAGTCTCTTTCTGCGATGCTTCTGAGTTATATTGAGCAATCTGAACAAATTATGTCTTCTTTGAAAATATATCTTGATCGCGTTGTTCTGGATGAGGGTCGGAAGGTCTGGCGCGGCGGAGCGTTGCTTATTCAGAAGCTGGGAAAATCTGGCAATGACATGAAAATTGAGCCCATTGACAGTGATGATGCTGAAAAATGGGATCGTACTATTGCTTTATTTAACACTGCATCACAAGGTGAGGTTCTTGACCCTGCTTTAAAATGCGAAGATTTACTCTATCGTTTGTTCCATGAAGATGGCGTACGTGTTTTTGATCCCCATCATATTCGTTTTGATTGTTCCTGCAGCCGTGAGCGCTTAAAGACTTTCCTTGTCAATAGCGACCAGAGCGATCTTGATCATATGGCAGATGAGAATAATAAAATTTATGCAGATTGTCAATTTTGCCGGACAAAATATGAATTTGATCTTAGCGAAATTATAGATGAACAAAAGCAATAATTGGTTTTGTTTATAAGTTTTTAAACGCGCATTCCTTTGACACCAAAGGAAATATTTTCATAAGGCTTCTTTTCTACAGATACACCTGTGATTGTTCCGAGCCTTATTTTATTTTTTGCACGGCTTAGTGCAAGAGGTGTAATGTTAAATATATTTTTAAAATTATCACATAGACCTTTAAGTACATACTTTTTTGAAGAGTTCTTTTCGGTTATTTGGCTGGAAATAAATTGATCCATTAGCGATTTAAATTCAATCTTTTCCTCTGCAGTTAAGCTGTTAAAGAGCGTAAACGTCTTGTCATTTAAAAGTGTCCTGGGAGTAATCCACCGAGCCCTAGAAGCTCTAATGGAAGCCCTAACAATATAAGATAACCCTTTTATCCTTGTCTTTACTGGAGTTTTGTCATCATTAATTACATTATAAATACATTCATGAAGCCCTTCAACAAAAGCTTTTTTATGACTTTTTACTCGGTATTTGCAATAATCAATAATTTTTTTTAAAACAATTTCGCCATCCTTCCTTTGTGCTGCAAAATGTAGGACTGTCATACCATCATCATCATCTGCTCTGAAAGGAGCTAGTGTATATTTTAGCGCGGCCTCAATGCTTTTAGATCCTGCACTATGTATTAAAAGAACTCCTGCTTCACGCGGTATGCTGAAAACCTTTTGAAGGGCTTCTTCATGGCCATCTGCTTTCTCACAATATTCAACCAAATGATTGAGAAGTTCTCCATTATCAGAAGCACCAGAAGCAATATGCAATGCTGTTACCTCAGGAAGTATACCTATTCCTAAAGGGCTGAAACCATTTTCTAGTAATAAATCTATAATTTCGTAGTTTTGAGTTTCGTTATCACAGAATAACTGGACCGCCAATTGGAGGAGTTCTCCTTGATCTTTGCTCTGAATTTCATAAGTCCCAAGTCGATCTAAATTTTTTTTTAATTCTTCCGGATCATCAGCAATAATTGAACTTTCAATTATCTTATAAACCAACAAGTTTACGCAATTATTGCTTTTTATTTCTTCTTTCTTACCATCGGCATTTTTGATGCATGGAAATAGGCGCTCTAAAATTAATGGTTTACAAGCTTCGAATGGTGGATCTATCAAAAGGTTCTGTAGTGTTTTTAGATCATTATTGTCGATGGCATCTGCAATAAGCTGAATTATTTTTTGATGTTCTTTCTTGAGTATCATATTTTTCCTAACTTTTGTATTATATTTAAATAATATACATATTTTTATAAAAAGTAAAA
>JBCCNR010000147.1:0-4916 GCA_039025725.1 Pseudomonadota bacterium
AAATCTGTAAATACTATTGCGGTGAAATTGGCTTATCGCTCGGGGATAAAAAATGTCAAGGCCATCGCGGAGAAGGCAGGTATTGTATCATCTATCAAACCTTATTTATCGATGTCGCTTGGTGCATTTGAAGTCACTCCGCTTGAATTGACCTCTGCTTATATTCCATTTTTTAATGGTGGATATGGCGTATCTCCGCATCTTGTGACAAAAATTACCACCCCTGACGGAGAGATATTATTTGAACAAAACTCGAATAGCTTAAATAGATCTGAAAGAATTTATTCTCCGCAAACTATTCATCATATGAAAGATATTTTCCATGCTGTCACAAGTTATGGAACGGGCAGAAAGGCACGCCTTGAGACTGTGCCAACTTTTGGAAAAACCGGGACGACATCTGGATATAAGGATGCGTGGTTTGTCGGACATGCTGGCAATCAAAATGGTATTACAGCAGGTATATGGGTCGGCAATGATGACTATAAAGCAACCGACGAAGCAACTGGAGGGGGCGTCGCAGCTATATTATGGAAAAATATTCTGGAAAGCTATTATGATATTGAACCGCATAGTGAACCAAACTTTATCGTGCAGGATTATTCCAAGCCGGGCCCTTTAGAGCAAATTATTCAGTCTTATGACAGTGAAAATCAGCAGGCAGACACGCCCATCGCACATATTATTCAAGATCATGAGAATAGCAGCGCTACGGTTGTGGCTGCTCAGCCAGCTATCGAAACGCAAAAACCACGCGAATATAATGACGCACATATTGAAAGTCTGTTGCTAAAGCTTGAGCGTTAAAGTATGTATAATATGGTTTAAATTTTTAATCTTCTTCTTGTAAGCACATTTTATAAGAGGAAGACCAATGGGGAAAAAGATGTCGAGAACATTGCATGATATCGAAGCAATTCGTGCAAAAATTGATCAAAAAGACAAAGAGCTCTATGATCTCCTGATCGACAGGACAGATCTTGTGATGCAAATTGGCGCAGCAAAAAAGCATATCTCACAAGAAAATTCTGAGAATAATATTTCTTTTCGCCCTGCCAGAGAAGCGCAAATTATGCGCTCGCTTTTGGAAAAAGAGTCCGGCCATTTGCCAAAATCTGTTTTGATTTCGATCTGGCGTGAGATGATTGCATCTTACTGCGCGCTTCAGGCGGATTTTTCTGTTTGTTATTGGGGAGACCTTGAGCCCGATCCTGTGCGCGATATGGTGCGTTATTATTTTGGCCATACGGTGAATGTCAAAAGATGCATGACAGTAACTGCCGTTTTGAACATGATCTCAGAGAAGAAAGCGACAATCGGGATACTTCCAAGCCCTGATATAGCCAATGGGAATGATGCAAATTGGTGGCTGAATATTGCGGGTGAAACCTCTATTTCGGGTGTATTGCCTTTTGTAAAATCTGATCCTGCAAATAAAGTTTATGGAACATATTACTTTTTGTCGCAGATAGCGCCCGAGCCAACAGGTGAAGATATCTTCGTTTTGAATGTCAGCACAGTTCCGGAAATTAGCCGTATGACCGTTGTCATGTTCTTAAGAGATATGGGCTATGAGGCCAGAAGCTTATCCATTTCAGATGATCTTGATGCTGGCACGCGCATGCACCTGATCGAGGTGGATGGATATGTCGCAACAGAGATGATCAATGAATTTAACACACAATTTGCAAAGGTCTCTGAGGGGAAGGTTCTGTCTTCGCGTATTTTGGGGCAATTCCCTGCACCATATGATTTGGCGCCTCCTGTTGAAGAAGAGGATGAGGATAATGTGCAAGAAACAACAAAAACGCTCGTTGCGCCTTTTTAAAGTAATACCAAAAGCTCTAAATAATTTTTGATCACACTCTTTGACATTTGGCGAAGCGTAGTGGATGCTCTCAAAATTCCATAGGAATTTTGTAGCGATTAAACTATAGGTGCTTTTGGTAGAGCGCCCGACTGGGCGCCGCGCATCGTTGCGCGCCCCCTCGGAGCTGTTGGCGTTAGCCAACTGGCGTGAGAGAAAAAATCACTTTAAACTGTTTATACAATAATTATGATAGATACAGTTTTGAAAATGAATTAAGTCGCTTGGTATAAAAGCTTCGAAGAATAATAGTGTGATAAAATAATACCGCTGGCGACAGAAATATTAAGGCTTTCCATCTGCTCACTCATAGGGATTGTGATAAGTCCGTCGCAATTAGACTGTATATTCCTGCGGATACCTTCCCCCTCTGATCCCATGACAATCACTGATCTTGCAGAAAAATCTGCTTGAGGTAACATTATTCCTTCTTCACCAGAAGAAGTCCCATAGACCATATAGTCTCTCTGCTTCAAAACTTTCAGCGTCTGGACAATATTTGTCACCTTGATAATTTTGACTTTTTCAAGACCACCAGCAGCAGCTTTCGCGAGCGCTCCTGTAATAGGTGGCGCAAAGCGATCCTGCATAATCAGAGTTTTACAGCCAAAAGCAGCACAGGCACGCAGCACCGCACCAACATTATGCGGATCTGTCACCCGATCGAGCACAATAATAACATCATTTTTTACTTTACGATCAGTCGGTGGACTATCATAAATACGCAGCGGAGCAGCAATCAGTGCAACACCTTGATGAACAGCCGAGGGTGGTAAAGCCTGTTTTATCTCTTCTGGTGTGACGGAGATCACTTTCAGCTTATCATTTTCTTCCGCAAGATGTTGATATTGCGCTTGTTTCGATTGCACAACCACCAAAAGCTTATTGCGTCTTTTGGGGTTATCCAAAGCTGCCTGCACAGCATGTACGCCATAAATATAATCCTCTGGATTATATTTTTTTAGGTCCGGATGTATCTGAGTTTTTTTATGATTGGCTTCTTTAGGCCTCTTATGGCTCTCAAAAGATTTCTTTACAGTCTTTTGCGCTGTTTTTTTCTTCTTTATCATGTTTCTAAAATAAAATATTTATGAGGTTCTGCTCAATTTGGTAAATTTGAGGGATGTAAATCTGCATGAAGTAAATACAAATCGCCGTATATATACCTGCAATCATGTCATCCGCCATAATGCCTAGCCCTCCATCGAGCGCCTCAAGCCTCTTTGCTGGTTGCAGTTTGGTGATATCAAAGAAACGAAACAGAAAAAATCCTATAATAAAATAGAAAAGCGACATATGCGCGACAGTCACCAAGCCAAGCCATTGGCCAGCAACCTCATCAATCACCGCAAAGGATGGGTCTTTGGTTTTTGTGCGCTTGACGTAAAGATCACAGACAATAATACCAATAAAAAATACAATGATTGAGCTGACAAATAAGGCCTCTGCCCCGCCTAGAAGCATAATCACATAAGCAAAAGGAAGCGCAGCCAATGATCCCCATGTGCCGCGCGGACCTGGCAGCGCGCCAGCACCAAACCAGCATGTTAAACAGTCAACAACTTTATCTTTTGTAAGGAAATTCATAAATATAATACCAAGCGCCTTAATTCATTTTAGATATTGTATCTATCATAATTATTGCATATCAAGCAACTTAAAGTGATTTTTTCTCTCACGCCAGTTGGCCTATGCCAACGGCTCCGAGGGGGCGCGCAACGATGCGCGGCGCCCAGTCGGGCGCTCTACCAAAAGCACTTAATCAAAAATCATTTTGGGCTTTTGGTATAACTCATTCTTTAAAAACAAATAAGAATGAATTGCTTCTATAGAAAATTATCAACCGGGTCTATAGTCTTTTACAACTATCCAAAGGTCTCTCTTTGATGATATGCTGCGGTTATCGCAATCGCGAGCGCATCCGCTGAATCAGCATTTTTCAATTCAACAGCCGGCAATAATATTTTTAACATATGCTGCACCTGTTCTTTATCCGCATGGCCCTTACCGACAACAGTTTTTTTGACGGTATTCGGCGCATATTCCTCAATCATAAGCCCACGCGATGCTGGAGCAAAAAGCGCCATGGCTCGTGCTTGCCCTAATTTCAATGTTGCTACAGCATCTTTATTGACAAATGTCTGTTCAATGGCAGCTTTACGCGGGTGAAAATGCTCGATGATTTTTCCAAGCTCTGCTTCCAAAAATACAAGCCGTTCGGAAAGCGCCATTTTGGGTTCTGTACGGATAACGTTATTTGCGACATGTTTGAGATTATTCCCAATAATATCAATAATGCCCCACCCCATCCGTTGCAAGCCCGGATCAATCCCGATAATACGCAGCATTTTAATCAGCCTTTTGCCGCTAATTTTTCAGCGATCTCATCTGAGACTTCGAAATTTGCATAAACATTTTGCACATCATCATCATCCTCTAAAGCTGAGATCATCTTCAAAACCGTTTCGGCCTTCTCTTCATCTAATCCAATCATGCTGGCAGGGTGCCAAATAGGATTGACCGATGCTGGCGTCCCAAGCTTTTCCTCCAAGATTTTTGTAACAGATCCTAAATCTTCAAAATCAGTCGTGATCACATGATGCTCAGCATCAGAAATGCAATCATTGGCGCCGGCCTCAATGGCAGCTTCAAGAATATCTTCCTCTGATCCGGTGGAAAGCGGATATTTTATCTCTCCTATATGAGAAAAATTATATGTCACTGACCCGGTTTCTCCCAATGTGCCACTATGCCGCGTAAAAGCAGCGCGCACACTACCACCAGTACGATTGCGATTATCGGTCAAAGCCTCAACAATAACGGCCACCCCTGCAAGACCATATCCCTCATAACGCACATTTTCATAATTCTCACCATCGCCGCCAAGGGCTCTTTTCATCGCACGCTCAATATTCTCTTTGGGCATATTCGCAGCTCGCCCCTTGGAACTCGCACGGCGTAATCTTGGATTGCTGACTAAATCTTCCCCCCCCTCTTACACAGCAACCGTAATTTCACGGGCAAGCTTGGTGAAAAGTTTGGCGCGCTT
>JBCCNR010000148.1:0-4913 GCA_039025725.1 Pseudomonadota bacterium
GTGAAAATTGGCCATGTCCGCAGGATACGGCTAAAATTTCCCATTGCGGTGTTAAATTTCTTGGGAATATTCCCGATATTCCACGCGAAATTTGCCTTGCACTGAAAAATTTTAGCACGTACGCTTTACATTCTATGAATGTCCACACGCCCTAAATTTGAGATTTCCTGTAACTGGTTTTATTTTATGTTTATTATTACAATTTTAAAGCGTATCTTCACCTGGTGGAATAGCCAGACATTCGGCACCTGGCTTTACACCGCTAGAAAAGGCAAGCTGGTTGGCGAAGACGCGCAAGGCAATAAATATTATACAAGTCAGGAAAAAGATTTTGAAAGACGTTGGGTTATTTATAATGGCACCGTTGAGGCAACACGTATTGCGCCGGATTGGCATGCATGGTTGCACCGTATTACGGATGAGCCACCATCTGAAACGCCTCTGCCGGTGAAATCATGGGAAAAACAGCATATTCCGAATTTAACCGGTTTGAATGATGGATATGCTCCGCGTGCAAGCTTGCTCAGAAAAGGCGAAGCTGAACGCGCAAATGTCACGGGAGACTATGAGGCATGGTCTCCAGATCAATAAAAATGAAAATCATTGAGGGATACAAATGAATCAGAAGATTGAAACACTCACTGGCCTGATTGTCGTTGCGATGGCCGTTATTTTTCTTGGATATGGTTTGGGCCAGAATGATATAGGTATTGCAGATGATTATTATCCTCTGACGGCAAGCTTTGAAAATATAAGCGGTATTCAATCAGGAACTGACGTTAAGGTCTCTGGTGTGAAAGTAGGAACCGTTGCGGATACGAAGCTAGACAATGAGAGCTTTCAGGCGGATGTTACATTGATGATCAAACAAGGGCTTTCATTTCCTATTGACTCATCAGTTAAAATCGCGAGTGATGGATTGCTTGGTGGATCACATATTGTCATTGAGCCCGGTGCAGATGATGCGACCCTCGCAGCCGGAGAGAGGTTTGATTACAGTCAGAGCTCTGTTAGCATAATGGATTTATTGGGCCGAGCTGTTTTTAGTGCTGGCGCAGGAAATGATGAATAATTGCTTATGATAAGACTCTTTCAGATATTTTTGGTTTCGGCCTTTTTTCTGCCTATAACGGCTATGGCTTTTGAGCCTGTACCGATCGACGAGTTTTTTCAGCGCTACCCGGATGAAAAGCAAAATGTCGAAGATTTTTTTGAGAATTCTGAAACCAAAATTATAAATAATAATATTGGCGAAAGTGAGATCAGTACACATGATCATGGGGATGGTCATGGGCATGGACATCATGGCCATAATCATTCTGGACATGAAGATGCCTCGCATGCGCGCAATGTCTCATCTACCAAATATGATGTGGATATTCAGGATTTTGAGAATATCGAATTTCTTTTCTTAAACCGTATTTCGAATACCACGCAAATTATTAAGGCTCGGGTAGGTGAAAATATCACTTTTGAGAATTTTACTGTTGTACCAACATCATGTCGCAAAAGACAGCTTTCAAATAATTCAGAATTTACACCTGTTGCGTTTTTTGTCTATGACAACGATAAGGAAGAGGATGTTCAAACTGAAAATAAGCCAACCGAGCCCAGCGGTAAGGGTGCTTTAATTTATGGCAATCATATTTATCTTGAAATGCCCGGCATGAATGGCTTTGAGCATCCTATATATGATATTAGACCTGTGGCTTGTAGTTAGCTAAAGTTTGATTTTAAACTCTTCAAGCACATTTTTTAAATAAAACTGAGGAATAGCCTCAACAGTACCGACTTTCTGCTTTCTCAGACCAAATGGCCCATAATCTGTCCGGATCAAACGATTTACTTCATATCCAAGATACTGCATCATTTTACGAATCTCACGATTTTTTCCTTCGCTGATTGTAATGGAAAGCCAGGCATTCGCCCCTTGAATTTTCTCAATTTCCGCAAAGGCCGGCGCATAATGCACACGATCAATAACAACACCACGCGCAAGCTTATCAAGATCAGATTGTTTCGCACGTCCAAAAACTCTCACGCGATAGTGACGTTGTAACCCTGTCGCAGGGAGCTCTAAAACTCTTTTAAGCGCCCCATCATTTGTCAGAAGCAATAGCCCTTCCGAATTAAAATCTAAACGGCCAACAGTCAGAAGCCTTGGCATATTCGATGGCAATAAATCATATATTGTTGAGCGCCCAGCAGGATCTTTTTCAGTCGTAATATAACCTGCTGGCTTGTAAAAACTCCAGAGGCGCGCAGGCTCTTTTTGCCCAATCACTTGCCCAGCCACATTGATCAGATCATTATCCGTAACAAACAAAACGGGTGAAGTCACCTTTGTATTATTAACAAAAACCTTACCTTCAAGAATAAGACGCTCCGTTTCACGCCGTGAAGGCCCACCCGCACGTGAGACAAATTTCGCGATACGCTCGCCTTTATCTTGAGTAACCGTTACTGTCATAATGAAAAAATCTCTCAGAAAAAATACTACTAAATAACAGCCTTTAAATGCGCTTTTGTATCATTCCCAATTTCTTTATGACCCATTGCCGTTTCAATCGTTGCCACAACATAACCAAATTTATCACCACAATCATATCGTTTGCCATCATAATGCAAACCGTGAATAGGCACTTCGCCAATCATTTTACACATCGCATCAGTCAGTTGTATCTCTCCGCCAGCGCCCTTTTCATGCGCACCAAGATGCTTGAAAAGCTCCGGCCTGAGCACATAACGCCCAATCACAGATAAGGTTGATGGTGCATCTTCAGGGTCTGGCTTTTCAACCAAACCTTTCACCTCGGTTAAATTTCCCTCAGTCGCGCCAATCTCTAAAATACCATATTTATTGGTATGCTCACGCGCAACCTCAGTGACAGCCAGAATATTTCCACCGGTTTTATTATAAGCATCAACCATCTGCTTTAAAATCGGAGTTTCCGCTGCACAATAATCATCAGGTAATAAAACAGCAAAAGGCTCATCGCCCACCAAATGACGCGCACACCATACAGCATGTCCAAGCCCCAAAGGCGCAGACTGTCGCACATATGAAATCTGCCCATCCCGAAGCTCAAATTGCCGGATCATATCAAGACGATCTGTTTTCCCTCTCGCCTCAAGCGTTTGCTCTAAATTGGCAGAACGATCAAAATGATCCTCAAGAGCAGACTTTCCTTGCCCCGTTACAAAAATAATATGCTCTATGCCCGCAGCAAGAGCTTCCTCAACCGCATATTGGATCAATGGCTTGTCAATAATCGTCAGCATTTCCTTCGGAATAGCCTTGGTCGCAGGAAGTATTCTTGTGCCTAATCCAGCCACCGGAAAGACTGCTTTTTTGACGGGTTTCATATATGCTCCTTATACTTTTATATAGCCCCCATATTTGAGGTAATATGATAATGTTTGGAGAGCTTCTAGAAGCTATCCAATAGGCTTATAAAAGATGATTTTTGAGGGATTTTTAGCCGAAAACCAACTAAAAAATCTGTGCATAGTGGTGCTACGGACATATTTTTTAGTGAGGTTTGTAGGCAAAAATCACCAAAAAGGGCTTTTATTAAACCTGTTGGATAGCTTCTAACACCCATTGGTATTAAAGACAAACATTATCACTTCAACATCTCTCTCTTCGCACCCTTCGCACTCTTCGACAAGCTCAGGGATCGCCCAGGGACAGCTCAAGGGATCAGTCAAATATCTTTTTTGGATTAATGATTATGAAGTACCAGACCTAAGCCGCAATCTTTTTCGCAAGCTCGCCGTCAATCATGCTGGATGCAGTCTCACTGTCAACATTCGAAACCGCTGCAATCTCACGAGACAAACGCTGATATGCCATCTCGTAAAGCTGACGCTCTGAATAAGACTGCTCATTGTTGGAAGCACCTTTATAAAGGTCACGAATAACCTCCGCGAGAGACGTCAAACTTCCTGAGTTAATTTTGCTTTCATATTCTTGCGCACGTCTTGACCACATCGTACGCTTCACACGGGCTTTCCCCTTGAGAACAACAAGTGCATCAGCAACATCATTTTTATGCGCCAATGGACGCATACCAGAAGATTGCAATTTAAAGGTCGGCACACGTAATGTCATTTTTTCCTGTTCAAAAGACACGACAATCAGTTCGATTTTTTCACCAGCGATCTCATTCTCTTCTATAGAGACAACACGCCCGACTCCATGGGTCGGATAGACCACAAAATCATCCGGTTTAAAATTATAGCTGCCTTTATTGTCATTCACCATTTAAAAACTCCGCATAAGTTAATATTACATTCGAAAATAATATAGTTACATATCATTCTCAGGATAAGATGACTAATCCTCCGGCAAAAACGCACCGGAAGGCTAATCCCCTTCACCAGGAGCCTCACTGAAGCAAAGCTCAAATTTGTTTTTCTTGCCATCCATCTCATCTGCATCGGCAAGAGCATCCTTCTTCTGCGTCAAATTCGGCCATTTGGTCGCATAATCACGGTTGATCTCTAGCCATTTCTCAAGCCCATCTTCCGTATCAGAGCGTATCGCGTCAGCAGGACATTCAGGCTCACAGACGCCACAATCAATACATTCCTCAGGGTGGATCACAAGCATGTTCTCTCCCTCATAGAAACAATCAACAGGACACACATCTACACAATCTGTATATTTGCATGCAATGCAATTATCCGTCACAACATAGGTCATTATGCATGCCCCAGAGTCTGCTGCATATGTGATGTCAATAATCTTGATATAAAATAGGCGTGTAAGTGACCAAAATCTACCTCGTGATCTTGAACAGAATACATAATAAAGCAGAACCTCAAAAAACAGCAATGTGCACTCGAAAAACCAAGTAAGCAACATGGTTAATCTCTACGCGATCGCATTATATACGATTTTTTAAAAA
>JBCCNR010000149.1:0-4882 GCA_039025725.1 Pseudomonadota bacterium
ATTTTTATAATATATTTACATTAATAAAATTTTATGATAAATTTATTAAAAGTAGCAAATGAGGATATAAATGAAAACAAATAGATCGGGAAACCAAGTACGTGAAGCTACCGCTGTGGCGGGCACTGGAACTTCGCCAAGCTTAAAAAGGGCCAGAGTTGATAGAGGTGATGCTAACAGTAAAAAGAGTGCTGAAAGATCAGATGAGAATTATGTATTTGATGATAATACTGAAGTTAGTACTGGAAGTAATTCTGGTGTTTCAGGAGTAAATGAACTTTTTGCCAAGGAATATGAACGCTTAGCAGACGAGTATAAGCTTTTGGAAGAAAGGCGTAAACGGATAAATTATTGTGAGATGGCATTGCTACGAAAGCTAGATGGGCTGAGAGAAATTGAAGGTGGGGGCTTGAGTTGTGTATATGATCATGGTTTTGATGATGGTCGCAAAGATGGTTACAATGATGGTTATAATCAAGCGTTTCAAGATCTCATAAGTGATGCGCATAAAGCTTTTAAAAACGAGAGGGAAATAACTTCCGAGCTTGCATCTCAGGGTAATGACGTCAATGTTTCATTTAGGCCAGAGGGTGTAGAACATGCTTCAAGCGGGACAAACGCACATCAAGCTTCATAAAAGCAAACTCCTTCATACCACTCAGACACAATAAAACATTATATTTTATGGCTTGCATATGATGTAAATCATGGATAATTTGCAGAAAATTAGTATGACAAAGCGAATTTTACTATGGCAAATTCTATCAAAAAAGTTGTTCTGGCTTATTCTGGTGGCCTCGATACATCGATTATCCTCAAATGGTTGCAGCAAGAATATGACTGTGAGGTTGTGACATTTACAGCAGATCTGGGGCAGGGTGAGGAAGTGGAGCCTGCGCGTCAAAAAGCCGAAATGCTGGGTGTTAAAGAGATTTTCATAGATGATTTGCGTGAAGAATTCGTTCGTGACTATGTTTTTCCAATGTTTCGTGCAAATACTGTCTATGAGGGGCAATATTTGCTCGGGACTTCTATTGCTCGGCCACTTATATCCAAACGTCAAATTGAGATCGCACATCAAACGGGCGCAGATGCTGTGGCACATGGAGCGACAGGCAAAGGCAATGATCAGGTGCGTTTTGAGCTTGGATATTATGCACTTGACCCTACGATAAAAGTGATTGCCCCGTGGCGAGAATGGGATTTCAAAAGCCGGGAAGCATTATTAGAATTTGCCGAGAAAAATCAAATTCCTGTTACGAAAGACAAGAAGGGAGAGGCTCCGTTTTCTGTGGATGCAAATTTGCTTCATTCCTCTTCAGAGGGGAAAGTGCTTGAAGATCCATGGCAAGAGGCTCCGGAATATGTGCATCAGCGCACAATAAGCCCTGAAGCTGCGCCAGATCAGATGACTGAAATAGAGATTGACTTTAAAATGGGTGACCCAGTTGCAATAAATGGTGAGCCTCTGTCTCCGTCAACTTTGCTCGCGAAATTAAATGAATATGGTCGTGACAATGGTATTGGTCGGCTTGATCTTGTTGAAAATCGCTATGTGGGGATGAAATCCCGTGGCATTTATGAGACCCCGGGGGGAACGATTTTACTGGCTGCGCATCGGGCCATAGAATCAATCACATTAGATAGCGGGGCAATGCATCTTAAAGATGAAATCATGCCAAAATATGCGCAACTTATTTATAATGGCTTCTGGTTCTCTCCTGAAAGAGAGATGTTACAGGCTCTAATTGATAAGTCTCAAACGCATGTGAGTGGGACAGTACGGCTGAAGCTTTATAAAGGTGCAATTCATGTTACAGGGCGAAAATCACCATATTCGCTTTATAATCAAGACCTTGTGACTTTTGAAGAGGGTAATATTGCCTATGATCATTTTGATGCGCAAGGCTTTATAAATCTGAACGCTTTGCGTTTGAAACAGCTTGCTATCAGGAATAAAGCGATAGATAGAAAATAAAACGCGTAAATATTGTGAAACATCAAAACAATAAAATATGGTCAAATATCAGATCATGCTTCTCGGCGCCAAAATCCTCTATGGATTGAAATTGATAGCCAATCGCGATTGTAATAATTTGCGGATATTTTGCACATATTCTATCATAATATCCACCACCATAGCCGAGGCGTCTTTTGTTTTTATCAACAGCAACAAATGGGCATATGATGATGTCAGGCTGGTGCTTAGGCGCCCGCGGGCTCGGTTCTAAAAAACCATATGCGCTTTTAGTAAAATTTTCCCCTAGGTGGAAGTCCAGTTCACCTCGATCTCGATCAATGCGAGGATATAGAATTTGACATCCAAACGCACTAAGAGTTTGATCACAGATCGTAACATCAAACTCATTTTCCATAGGCTTATAGCTTGCAACATATGTCGGTTGATAATGTTTTAAAAGCTCTGTCAAAGGAGCGCGCGCCAATTCTGCTTTTTGCTGAATATATTGCTGAGAGAGCGCTCGGCGCTGAGCACGCATCTTATCGCGAATGTTTTTTTTCATAATCAAAAATTGCTATCACAAAGGCTGTATGTTATGGAGAAACCATGGATTATGATACTCTTAAGACTGAATTTCTCGGCAGTCAATCACCACAAGCGCAAAGGCCTGAGGATGCTATTATTGAAGCGGTTCCCAATCCTCATGCGGATATTGATTATGTTGCGCGTTTTATATGTCCGGAATTTACTTCAATTTGTCCGGTGACAAGTCAGCCTGATTTCGCGCATATCGTCATTGATTATATTCCTGATCAATATTTAGCGGAATCTAAATCGCTCAAACTTTTTATGCAGTCTTTTCGCAATCACGGTGCTTTCCATGAGGATTGTACCATTACCGTTGCAAAGCGCATATGCGATGCTATAAAGCCAAGATGGCTGCGTATTGGGGGCTCTTGGTATCCCAGAGGAGGTATTCCGATTGATGTGTTCTGGCAAACGGGAGCCCCGCCTGAGGGATGCTGGATCGCTGATCAGAATGTATCTGCCTATCGCGGTAGGGGATAGCGCTTACCTTTTGCTATAAAACTCATCCCATTGATCTTCGGCTTTTGGTGCAAAAAATTCATATCCTGGCGAGTCCTTCAAAATAAGATGGGCAGGTAGGTCGCTTTTTTCTTGAGATTGTGTTTTTATCGCGAATGGTGTTTTGTCTTTTTCTCCGATAATTTTTGCAAGCTTCTCTCGCAGGATTTTTTCTATATTTTCATTTTTTCTTTTTTCATCATCTTCTGGATTTGCATGATCACATAAGCCATTCCATTCTTTTGCTCTTGGATATGCGGCCCGGTTTGCGCATGCATTTTTAATGTCAGTTTTAAGCTGGCTTTCAAATTGATCATAAGATTGCGCTGAGCAATGATAAAGTAAATCATGCATATAGCGTATATAGGGATGCTTTTTGGACAACATTGGTAGGTCTTTTGCTGCCAGCATCTTATTGAGCATGAAAACCATTTCTGGTGACCTGCGATAATGTCTTCTTTCAAAGCTAGAGTTTTTATAGAGAATGCGGGATATAATTTTTGTTGAGTCTCGCGGGGAAAAATTATTTATGATTGATGCAAAAAGCATCTGCATTGGCAGCATATAGCGTGCGCTTTGTAATGGTAAAAAATAATTATCATTGACGCGTTTTTTTAAATATTTCTCTGCTGGATGGCTGCTGAGCGCCATGAAAGTGCCTGTATTATAAAGCGGAGTTGAAAAGCTCTTTTTACGTTTTGGGTTTGGAATAGATAAAACATATCCACAATTACAGTTATTGATGATTTTGAGGGTTTCAGAGGCAGGCTTGATATGAATTTGCTCCTCAGGCGAGCATCTTGTTATTTGCTCAGGAACTGGAATTTCGAAGCCTCTTTTTTCTCTTTTATGATATAGAATGATCTTTAATTTACGAAGCTGCGGATCATATCCCACCGAAACATCACCATAACGGACTGTTTTATTTTGTGCTGTTTGATTGAATATTTGATCAAATTCATAAAAATGATCAATAAGATGATCTTCCTGAAAAGAGGGAGGGACCTTTTTCGTCGCAATACTATATTTTAGATTGCTATGTTGAATATTCCAGATGTCATCAAGACCGCTTTTTTTGATAACTTCTGGCGTGATCAGATTCATTCTACAATAGCTTTACAACAAAACACAAAAACTTTTTATCATGCTCAGATTTTACCGATCTAAGGCGATGACACACTGACCCCTTCGTTAAAACAAAGGGTTTCCTGATAAATGTAATAAAAAATTCACAAAAAGTAAATAAAAAACATTCCCATTTGCCTGTATTTTGGCACGAGATATCCATAAAAAACACCTAAATTCACCTTTTATTAACTCTGATAGCTTAAACATTAATATTATTGCGAAATATCGCAGTAATAAAGAGAAAGATTAAGCAAGGATTTTATGCTTTATCAAGCTTACGAGGTTCTAAGATCAATGGCAGCGCCATATCGTGCTTGCGCACTATGGGGGAAAGATGTCTTTCGCCACAATATGAACCCAGTTAAAGAATCTATGACCATGTCATCGCTTGCCGCATTATGTGACCTTTTCGAGGCCACAACGCGTCGTTATGATAAGCCGGCATGGAATTTAAAAAATACTGAAATTGCAGACGGCGAATTTGCTCGTGTGGTTGTCAAAAATAAGCGTACGAAGCCTTTTTGTGATCTCTTGCATTTTAAGCGCAATCACAATCTTTTGAAAAATCGTAAAGACCCGAAAGTCCTTATATTGGCGCCTATGGCAGGTCATCATGCCACCTTATTACGCGGAACTGTCGAGGCTCTTATTCCTGATCATGATGTTTATATTACAGATTGGCGCGATGCACGTATTGTTCCATTGATG
>JBCCNR010000150.1:0-4870 GCA_039025725.1 Pseudomonadota bacterium
AATGGTGAGCGCGCAGCCCTACGAGACATGTCTCTTATTAAAGAACAAAGAAGCTATTCTCAGATCAATTCGGTTGACGGACGCCGGATTATTGCGCTGCTTGGGGATATAGATGAAACGATACGCACAACGGATGAGGTCATGTCCACAATTGATGCAGATATTATGCCGGATATAATGCAGAAATATCCTGATTTGAGCTATTCCTATGAAGGCAAAACCCGCGAGCGCGCAGATGATCTCTCTTCTCTCAAGACCAATACATTTCTCGCGATCTTTGTGATTTTTGCAATTCTGGCTGTCCAGCTAAGGGGCTATATTGCGCCTTTTGTGATTGTGGCAAATATTCCCCTCGGGGTAGTGGGAGCAATCTATTCCCATTGGATACTCGGATATGATCTCTCTTTTATGTCGCTTTTCGGGATTATTGCCCTATGTGGTGTGGTGGTGAATGATTCTGTGGTGCTGATTGATTTTTATAATCAAATGCGCGCTCAGGGTATGAATAGCTTTGACGCGCTTATCGCCGCCACGCGCCGCCGCTTTCGTGCAATTTTACTGACAACGCTCACCAATGGTTTTAGCACTTTGCCGATATTGCTGGAAACCAGCACGCAGGCACAATTTCTTATTCCGATGGCGGTCAGTCTCTCTTGTGGGATTTTTTTTTCAACGGCATTGCTTTTTGTCTTTACGCCCTCACTGATGCATATTTTACAGGATATCAGATATATTTTCAGAAAAGTGAGATTTACGCTGATAGGACGCAGATAGACTTTGATTATATTTTTCGTATATATTGGATTCTGATTCCAATATATACGATTTTTACAGACACCTTACCTCATGATGATAACTATGAAGCAGACCCTTACGAAATAGGTACAAACTTTGCCAAAATCATCACTGGCTTAGGTGTCTCGATTTTTAATTGTGTGTTCACTTATTTCGTATATATTGGAGTCTGATTCCTATATATACGATATCATTATGTATCACCGTACTTTAAAAAAAACCCTTGAAAAAGTGAGCCAAGCCTTTCCTGTTCTCTTATTAACAGGACCGCGACAAGTTGGTAAAACAACATTGCTGGAATTATGTGCTGATGACAATAGGACATATGTCACGCTTGATGATCTGGATGCGCGAAATCTTGCCAAAAACGATCCGGCTTTATTTTTACAGAATTATCCACTGCCTATCATTATTGACGAAGTGCAATATGCCCCGGAGCTCATGAGCTATATTAAAATCGCTGTCGATAAAGACAAAAGAAACGGTCTATTTTGGTTAACAGGCTCGCAAAAATTTAATCTCATGAGCGGTATTACAGAAAGCCTCGCTGGCAGAGTGGCTATTCTCGATTTATTAGGGTTATCCCACGCAGAAACAGAAGGCAGAGGCGAGAACAATATTCCTTTTCTTCCAACTGAAGTCTGGTTAAACCATATCAAGCCAACACTGACAAAAAGTAAGAATATGATCGATATGTATCAGCATATCTGGCTTGGGTCATTCCCGAAACTCCATGAAAATGGAGAAGATATCCGAGACATTTTTTATCGTTCTTATATTCAGACATATATACAAAGAGATGTGAAAGATATTTTGAAAATCTCAAGTGATATTGATTTTATGCGTTTTTTAACAGCAATCGCCGCGAGAACAGGACAAATGGTCAATTATGCTGACCTCTCAAGGGATGTTGGTGTTGATAATAAAACCATTAAATCATGGATGTCAGTCCTCGAGACATCAGGCTTAATCTATCTCTTAAAGCCATATTACAATAACCTTTCCAAAAGGCTCATTAAAAACAGTAAAATCTATTTTTTAGATACTGGCTTATGCAGTTACTTGACAAAATGGCCAGATGCACAGTCCTTGGCCAATGGAGCGATGTCGGGTGCGATTCTTGAAACATATATTTTCTCTGAGATTTTAAAGAGCTATTGGCATCAAGGCAAAGAGGCGCATTTTCATTATTATCGTGATGCAGATCAAAAAGAAATAGATCTCCTTATCGAAACCGGAGATACTCTCTATCCGGTTGAGTTTAAAAGAACCGGCACGCCCTCATTACATGCAACAAAACATTTTTCTGTACTCAAAAAACTGGGAAAACATATCGGCACAGGAGCCGTCATCTGTTTTGTAGAAAAAGACATTTTCTTATCAGAGACCGTCCGCGCTATCCCAGCGGGTTATATTTAATAAGTGACGTTTGTAGGAAAAAAGCACCCAAAAGCGCCTAACTTATATTACAGAGAGCCCCAATCTCGTTTAGCATCTTCATTACATCTACATATTTCTCACGATTTATGGTGAGAGTAACCATTCGATCGTTACATTGAGTTGGGTATCTCTGCTTGCATATGCGGACAGAACTTTTCCATAGCTCTGCGCAGTTGAAGCAAGGCATCCGAGTGTGTTTTTTCAGTCTTATCAGAAACTGATTTATACTCTTCTTTTAGAGTATCGACCTCCAGCGCTTCTGATGCTTTACAATCGGTTGCAGCAGGCTTTGCTTCTGCAATCTCTTCTGCTAAGTTTTTGCTCTGACTGGGTTCTGAGAAACACTCTTCTTGTGTTTTTACGAGAGGCTTTGGTTGCGCTATAAAGGCATCATTATTTATTCTCTCTAAGAGCTCAATAATTTTTACCACGGGAGATAAATCTTTTAAGAGAGTTTGGTCTATGTTAGGATGTCCTTGCAAGAACCTCATTAAATCAGAGGTTTGACGCGCGCATTTTTGTATAAGCTCATCTACTTTCTGACGAAGCTCGTCTATTGTTTTTTCGTGCTTTTTTATCTCTTCCAGTTGTATAGGGCTAGGCTCTTTATATGCGCAGTGTCTTATGTAAATATGATCACACAAGTCATTTAATTTTTGGGATGCCTCCTCACGATTGCGTGAAATTTCTTCAACTACAGGAGCATTGTTTTCATCGGCTCTTATGATAATTATAGGGAAGTCAAGCAACGCCTTTCTATAACTCCTTTTTTTAAAACGATTAATGGCAAGGTCACAAATATTACCAAATAATTTCTCTAAATATTCTGTATATAAGTAATTTTTATTATATACTTCATGTTCACCACATACGGTTTCTAACCCAATTCTGAGCTCTTCTTGTTCTTCTTTATTTAGCGTTGGAAATTTTTTACGAATATCTTGTGTTATTATTGTCTTTTCACCTGTAATATCTGATATTGTCTTTTCACCTGTAATATCTGATATTGTCTTTTCACCTGTAATATCTGATATTGTATCATTTATTTTTTCTATCCTTTTTAAAAACGCTACCAGACCTTTATCAAATTCTTTTTTATCTACACGCTCATAATAACGTGGAACCAATATATCTTTGATGGCGCGATCAGCTTTTGCAATCACCTCGAGTGCTTTATTTAACTCATCACAAGTTTTGTCTAAATCTACTATTTTAGAGCCACATTTCTTTCCTAATTTCCTAAGCTGGGGCTGACTTAACATATAAATAAGCAAGCTGGCGGCTTGTAACATTTCCTCTGCGCACGTGATTGGAATATCTTTAAAAATATAGCTATGTGGAATGTCGAGTGTTTCTGTAAGTGGCTTTTCTGTATCGGGACATTTATCCGCAAAACTTACTCGTTTTGGTGAAATTGTTTGCCCTCTAACCTCCGGTAATAGGCATGGCCTTCCTGCCTTTGCATTTGGGTTGTAGTTTTTAGTTGTATAATTAGTTCCTATCCCCATATTAAACTCTCTCTTTTATTTTAATAATTCTCAATCAGTGTTTTATGCACCTTCATATTGAGGCAAAATTCTGAAAGCGCTGAAAATTCATCTGGATAACCATCAATCTCATCTGCTTGCATATTCAGATAATCTACCAATGATAAATCTTTGATCATCTCCAGCTTTAGCGGCCTCGGAGAATTCTCCGCTAAGATCGTAAGCCGAAAAGTCTCTGTCATGTCATATGTGTTGATAATATGCTCAAAAGCACACTGCGCACTGTTGGGTTTGACCGTTATAAAGGGCGTGATGGCGATTCGTTCCTCTGAACTGAGTTCAGCATCTTTCTGTAATAGGCGAGGCTTGATTAAGTTTTCTTTATCCTGATTAGGTGAAATTCCATATTGGCGCTGACTTGCAAAATGCTCACTATGACGGCGAGATGGAAGGCTGAGCGTATCAGGATCGTCTATCTCATCGAAAAAATTCTGATCAATCTGATTATTTTGTTTCTCTGGTATCGGAGATGTTGTCTCTTGAGGGGATATTTCTTCGGAAAAGTCACTTTCATCGGTAAAAATCTCGTCAAACTCTTCGTCATTCATGTCATCTGACTCATTAGAAGGCTCTTCTTTGGAAGAAGCATCCGCAATCACATCCTCCAAAGCAGCAAAAAAACTATCCTCTTTTTCATCCTCCAAAAGGTCAAAATCAAAGTCATCCTCTATGTCTTCTGCTTCGGAAAAGTCTTCTTCTGTGTCTTTTATGTCTTCTGTAATAGTGCTTTCTGGTACTTTTTCTTCTATTGAATCATCAATTTTAGGGCTTTTCTCTTCTATTTCGGGCTGTTTTTCAGCCATTTCTATTGGTTTTTCTGGTTTGTCTTTCGCATTTGGATCATCATTTGTAATGCGAAATCCGGGTGTGGGCTCCTCTTTTTCCTCTAATGTATCAAATAGAATATCATCAGTTTTTTCTTCACTGGAGTTGGCTCTTTCATTTGTTTCTGCTATGTGAGGCATAGTGTCATGGTTGAAGTAATGATATGTCGCGATCATTCCAGTTAAAACCAGAATGAAGATAATAATGATGAGGCCATATTTTCGTATGAAGTTTTTCATATTTTTCCTTTTCTCATCATAAAT
>JBCCNR010000151.1:0-4834 GCA_039025725.1 Pseudomonadota bacterium
AAATTCGACCCATCCAATATTAAAGTGCGATAAGTGTTGTTTTTGGAAAGAATATTGAGTCCTTTCGCAAGTTTAGTTTCTAACTTTCAAACAATCAGAAACTGTCTTACTTATATTCATAATTTTAGATGACCTATCATCGCTCACGATAAAAAAGTGGACATTTCATAAAAGTAACTAAAAGACCTAAGAAATTTCTTTTGGTAAAAGCGACAAACGTAAGCGTTTGATTTGATTGCGTTCACGTTCTAATATTTCAAAGCGCACACCAAAAAACACAAAAGATTGCCCACGCTCGGGAATGATACGCGATTCATGCATCACAAGTCCTGCAATGGTTGTATATTCATCATCAGGCAAGCGCCAATCTGTCTTGCGATTAAGGTCTCTGACGGTGATTTTGCCATCAACAACATAAGATCCGTCAGGTTGCCTGCGTAGACCCGGAATTTCAAGGTCATGCTCATCGCGAATATCGCCAACAATTTCTTCTAATATGTCTTCAAGCGTAATAAGGCCTTGCACAACCCCATATTCATCCACCACTATCGCAAAATGATTGCGACGAGATAAAAATTTATTAAGCTGATCTGTCACAGCTGTCGTGTCAGGAATGTACCATGGTTTGCGCATAATCTTACTGACATCAATACTATCCATACCAGATGGAGATTCGCTGATAGCCCTTAATACATCTTTCGCGTGTAAAACGCCGATTATATTCTCTTTATCATCACGATAGAGCGGCACGCGCGTATGGGGTGTGCGTAAAATACGACTAATAAGCTCTCTCGGGGGCATATCAATATCCATCATAGTGATATCTTTACGGTGAATCATAACCTCAGAAACATCTAAATCTCTCAGATCGAGCAGTCCCCCTAGCCTATCGCGCTCATCTTTAACCACTGCACCATGCTGATGCGAAACATGGATTGCGCCGCGAAGTTCATCACGGGCGGTATCTTCATCAACAATTCCCTTGGCCTTTATGCCGAATATCCGAAAAAAGAGATCAACAATAAATTGTAGAATCGCTACAAGTGGGAAAAATACCTTCACAACAGCAGTTACAAAAAACGATAAAAAAATCGCAGTTTCTGTTGGCTTAGAGATCGCAATAGATTTTGGAATGATTTCACCAAAAATAACAACCAATATAGTCATAATGATTGTGGCATAAACAGCACCTTGATCTCCGTAAAGTGTGATAAAAAATGCTGTGATGATCGTAGAAGCAAGAATATTCACAAGATTATTTGTCAATAATATTGCGCCAATGAATTTTTTAGGTTGTTCAAGTAAGTTCCATACACGTTTTGCCCCACGGTGACCGGAGTTGATCATGGTAATCAATCTTGCACGCGAAGCGCCGGTTAAAGACGTCTCACTTGATGAAATCAAGGCTGATAAAATCAGCAGCGTAATAATCACTGCGATGAGAAAAAGATAACTCTCATATATATTTCCCTGCATATTTGCCTCAAAAACCCTTTATTTTTTGAAACACCTTAGCCAATGATGATTAAGTACCGGCTTTACATATAATCATCACAAAGTAAGATGTCTGCATTATTCACTCTGTCGAAATTTATCTGCATAATACACGCCTAATATCTTGAAATGGCGCGCAAAGAAAGAAAGTTCTTCAAAAGCATTCTGCACTGATTTCATATCAGGATGCCCTTCAATCTCAGCATAAAATTGACTTGAGAAGAATTTTCCGTCTTTAAGATAGCTTTCTAATCTGATGATATTGATGCCATTTGTTGCAAAACCGCCCAGCACTTTATAAAGTGCCGTTGGGATGTTGCGCGTTTCAAATATAAAAGATGTTAAAATCTGCTCTTTTCCAATCGAAGGCCTATATTCGCCTGATTGCATCACTAAAAAACGCGTTGTATTATGTGTAGCATCTTCAAGGTCTTCTTTTAAAATCTTTAACCCATATATTTGCGCCGCCAGATCCGATGCAATCGCACCATATGTTACATTATTTTGCGTTGCAATAAATTGCGCGCTGCCGGCTGTATCTTCGGCCGACACGGCCTCTATTCCCAAATCAGCTAAAGTTTTGCGACATTGTCCAAGTGCCTGAGGGTGCGAAAACACCTTTTTTATATCTTTAAGCTCAGCATTTTCTATCCCAAGCAATTTATGGCGTACGCGATGAAAATATTCACCGGTTATATAAAGATCTAAATCAGGCAACAAATGGTGCACATCTGCAACCCTACCCCACTGAGAATTTTCTACCGGTATCATGGCCGCATCTACCTGACTGTCTGCAACAGATAACATCGCATGTTCAAAGCTTGGGCATGCTACCCCCTCTGCATCAGGGAAAACTTCATTTAACGCCAAATGCGAATATGCTCCCTTTATGCCCTGAAATGCAATGCGCTTCAGATCAGGGTAAGTCTCAGACAAGTGCATGTGATACCCCTGAGAGAATCAGGCGCGCTTTATCAAGGTCATTTTGCGTATCAACCCCAAGCGGAACTGTATCCACAATGCTTACATCTATTCTGATGTTATTTTCAAGGGCACGTAATTGCTCTAATTTTTCTCTTTTTTCCAAAAATGAAGGCTTTAATTGCACAAACTTCTTCAGAACATCTCGGCGATATGCATAAATTCCAATATGATGTAAAAGATCTCCCTGCCCCCAAGGCGCATTCGCACGCGTGAAATAAAGAGCGCGTCCACGGCTTTCAGCTTCTTCTGATGGCGACATCACAACTTTTACGACATCAGGGCAATCTTCTTCTTCAGGATCAGTAATTTTTGCAGCCAATGTGCCAATATCTACCCCACGAGAAGAAAGTGGCTCAATGACAGCATGTATCAAAGTCGGGTCAAGCGTCGGAAGGTCTCCTTGTAAATTTACAACTGTGTCAAATGCCTCACCCGGATCAACTTGCTCAAGCGCTGCGAAAATCCGATCTGAGCCCGATGGCAATTCTGGATTTGTCAGGATCGCTTCTCCGCCTGCATTACGTACAACATCACATATTGATTGCTCACCGGCGGCAACAACGACGCGTCCAACCTCTGCTTCAATAGCACGATTGCGGACATGCAAGATCATTGGTAAACCATTTATTTCTGCGAGTGGCTTACCGGGCAACCGCGTTGCTGACATACGGGCTGGAATAATGACAATTGGATTCATAAATTAACTTTCTAAATGCGGTCCGCCGTTTTTATAATGTCATGTGTTTTTTTATGAGAACCATTGCATTTTTTCCTTCCATGGGCTTGGGCAATACTTTATAGAGAGGCTTATCTTATTTAAATCTTTATATTTAACCCAAATTTATATGATCATAATTTTACTTTTATATGATCATCTTTCTTAACTGTCAAAGGGTAGATCACATGAAAAGGATTTTAGCATGAAGCTAAATAATTTCTTTGCTGGTATTCTTGCTGCTGGTATCGTTTTTGTTGGGGGCTCTGAGATTTCATATATTATTTTCAGCCCTGATAAATTAGAAAAACAGGCTTATGAAATTGATGTTGCTGCGGCCTCGCAAGGCGGTGCGTCGGATGCGCCTAAGGGGCCTGCTTATTTAACTGGCGATGAGTTTGCAGCATTGGTTGCGGCTGGCGATATTGCCAAGGGAGAGCGTGTTGTTAAAAAATGTACAGCATGTCATAGCTTTAATAAAGGCGGAGCCAATAAGGTTGGTCCTGCTTTATGGGGCATTGTGGATGCTGATATTGCTGCGGTTGCCGGATATAATTACAGTGCGGTTCTTCAGGGGCTTGAGGGGAATTGGACAGTAGAAAATTTAAATGGATGGCTATATAAGCCTAAAGCGTTTGCAAAAGGCAATAAAATGAGCTTTGCCGGTATCAAAAATGATCAGCAACGTGCGGATTTGATTGCCTATATGAAAACTTTAAAATAAGCTACAGACAGGCTGAGGATAAAAATGACAGCTGGGCTGGAGGAAAAATGAATTATATTTCCGCCTTATGTGGAAAAATTTTCGGGACTGAAAATGATAGGATCATTAAAAAACATCAGCAAACCGTTGCGCATATTAATGATCTTGAAAAAGATATCTCCGTTCTTTCTGATGCAGGTTTAAAAGAGAAGACTTTTCTTTTCAAAGATGCACTCAGTCAGGGGCGCAGTCTTGATGATATTCTCCCCGAAGCATTTGCTGTGGTGCGTGAGGCTTCAAAGCGCACATTGGGGATGCGACATTTTGATGTTCAGCTGATTGGTGGCATGGTCCTGCATTACGGTATGATTGCCGAGATGCGTACTGGCGAAGGTAAAACGCTCGTTTCAACTTTACCAGCATATTTGAATGCTTTGACCGGTAAGGGCGTGCATATTGTAACGGTCAATGATTATCTTGCGAAACGTGATTCTGAATGGATGGGTCAGATACATCGCTTTTTAGGGCTATCGGTTGGATGTATCGATAATGCAGCCAGTCAGGCAGATAAAAAGCAAGCTTATCTTTGTGATATTACATATGGAACCAATAATGAATATGGGTTTGACTATCTAAGGGATAATCTTGCTATCAGGACAGAGGATTTGGCGCAAAGGCAGCCACATTATGCCATTATAGATGAAGTTGATTCGATTTTAATCGATGAAGCGCGCACACCTTTGATTATTTCGGGCCCGACTGACGATAAATCTGATTTATATCATGCTGCGAATAATATTGTTCTGCATTTTAAAGAAGAACATTATGAATTGGATGAGGAAAGCAAGTCTGTCACTTTAAATGATGATGGGTATGATCTTGCAGAGAATTTATTGCAAGAAAAAGGGATTATGACATCAGGCCACCTTTATGATAAT
>JBCCNR010000152.1:0-4816 GCA_039025725.1 Pseudomonadota bacterium
CATTGATGATGATGAAACTTTATCCTCTAACTGGTTAGAGGATATGCTGGCCCAGATTGATAAGACTAAGGCTGATATTGTCTCGGGCCCGGTTGAGATTATTTTACCGCCAGAGGCTCCTAAATCGTTAAAATATGCCTATCAATTTCGCCCAAGAGATAGCTATGAACTTGCAAAAAGGCTACCGATGGGAAATCTTTTTTTTACGCGCAAATTGCTCGAGACCAATTTATGGTTTGACATGCGCTTCAATCATTCCGGCGGCGAAGATATGGACTTCACATATAGAGCATATAAGCTAGGCCTTACCCTGATGCGGGTTCCAAAAGGGAGAGTCTATGAAGAGCTGGTGCCGGAAAAAAGATCTCTGTTTGCGTTTTTTAAACGTCAATGCCGCGTTTTTCGCGTGCATTATCGCGAGAAATACCCTGTTATGAATATATATTTTCTAATGCAAGTTTTGCTCATCCCTTTTGAGCTATGTTTTATCGTACTCTTGTCGCCTATATCGCTTTTTTCTGGGAAATATAAAGTCAAATGTCTTAAATCTATCGCGCGTCTAACCGGCAGACTGACGTCAAGACTTTCTATTACAGAAAAAGCATATGGGTAGCTTCTAAAGCGGAGTTATTTTATTCTTTTTCAATAAAGCCGTCATATTCCCTGCCGATAATGGAATACCGCAAACCGGTCCCATAATATTCTCAATACCTAAGCTGCGCAAAAGTGGTAAGCTATGTTTATCCGAAACACCAGATATGTCAGCCTTAACATTTAAATTATTCAACATTTTTGTAAGCGATGTCAGAGTGAAATATTTCCGCTCATCTTTTTTAAGATTTTCTGCATAAACTTCACTTAAAATCACCCGGTCAAATGGCATATTGCTCAAAACAGACATATTTGCATGGCCAGAACCAAACATGTTCAAACTCACGGTAAATTGTCTTTCTTTGCAGGACTTTATCAGGTCAAATAATATATCATTGTCATGGGCAAAACAATCAGCTGCACATAAAATATGCAAAGATGATGGCTGTAATGCCAGCTTTTCCATTAATAATGTGATGTCTGACAAAAAGCTTTTATGATGTTTTAAAATACTATCTGAGAGCTCAATATACATGAAAATATTATCCGCTTGATGCGATAATTTCCAATGACTTAAGCGCTCCAGTGAGGCCGCCTGAATGATCTTATGAAGGATGGCCTCATATCCAATATAATGTGCTAGGGGTTGTAAAAGATCATGTGAAATCATACCATGATCCGGATGCAACCAGACAGCATGTGGCCTGAAACCACGTACATCCCCGGTCTGAAGGTCAAGCACCAGATCATAATAAGCCTCAATTTGCTTTTTCTCAGGTGCATATCTTAAGGCGGATGATAAGGCTGACAAGCTAGCTCCGTCTGGCAAATGTGAGATTAGATCTTTTATAGAAAAATTTTGCTGTGACTGATCACATAGTAAAAGTGATTTTCGTGCTGCTTCATATAATTTTTCAACATGCTCAAGCTCATGGTCGAATAGAAAGCTCCGCGTATCTTCATATGCTGTTCCAAGGATCGCTTGCAGAAAAAATGTCCCTATAGAACATTCAATTGGCGTTTCAAGCTCGGATAAAATAAGCTTCTTCATGCGCTCAATATCCTCATCTGGCGTATTACAGTAAAATTGTGCAGTGATTTCAGTCTGTGAGGTCTGCATTACTACCATGCCTGCAAATGGCATTGTGGCCTGAGATAAACGTGCGATGAACAGATCTATGATTTTCTGAGCCTCATCCTGCGAGGTCTCAATTTGTAAAAGATCGAAATTCGCTACACGCAAAATAATACAACAAAATGACCCTGCATTTTTAACATGCGGTAAAATTGCTTTTTTTGCATGGTAAAGATAAGCCTCATATGGTGAAGCATGGGATGCTATCTTCTCCTTTGCAATCTCTTCTGAAGGGGGGAGAGCAGTTACATCTTTTTCAGCTTCATTTTGCGAAACAAGATAAAAGGTAAAATAACGCAAGGATGTATTTATATCTGAGCTACTCGTTAAACCATATAAAGCATCATTGCCATGAAATTTAAAATAAGATGATATATCAAGATCATGCAATGCTTTTAAAAAGTGACTATGGTAAGGCTGCCTTACGAGCGCTTTAAAATGATCAAGCTTATATTCTCTCTTGATGCCGCGAATATTCAAAAGACAAGCAAGGTCATCAGATATTTTAATAGTTTTTTCTTTTACATCAAAAATAAAATATAATTCAGCATCTGAATTAGGGCTCTCATTGGGGATATTTAAACTCTCCAGAGCTTCCTCGATCTGCGGATTCTCCGGGGAAGGTTTTGCAAAACTATAAATATATAATCCCAGCGCTGAAAATACTGCGAACCATGCAAGAAGCTTTACCATTACAATATCTGTCGTCCCCTGATCATGTAAAGCGGCAGCAAATAAAATTCCTGTCGTCATGACGCATATCAGAAAAGATATTTTTCCATCACTTTTTTCTTTCAGAGCAATCTGGAAAAGAGACCACGCAAAAAAAGCTGATGCCGCAAAACACCAAATCATAAGTAATATTTTCGCGCCCTCCTGAGGGCGGAAAAATGATAAAAGCGTGACAGAAACAAAGAGGCTCCCGATGGTTGAAAGGCTTAGAAACTCTATATTTTTAAAATTATTTTTCTGAGCCTGAAAAAAGAGAAATATAAGCCCCCCCAGCAACGCAGCACCCGATAAGTTCGTCAAAATATTAAAATGCTCAAAGGAGAACACATCAGAGATCAAATTTGACGCGGGTAGTGTAACAGAAAATAAGGCTGCGGCTGCGCAGAAAAAGGGCAAAGCCTTTTCTGATATGACCCCCTTTAAGATCATATAAGCTGAGCTGATAAACCCAAGCATAAATAAAAAAAATGCTGCATGCGGTAAAAAAGAGCCAACCTCATTCTCAGGCGCAGATAAACGCCCCAACATCATAGCCTCATTGGCAAAAACAAAATCTGGCAGCAGGCATAAAGCCACCAACAGCGATATAATGCGATATAGAATTTTGTTCATGTAAATACCCAGTAAAGACTAGAAGATGTCCAATATGCATTTTATATTACAGGGAAATATATGATTCGATAAGCAGAGCAATATTTACAAAAGTGCTTTCAAAGCATCGGAAGCGAAAATACGCTTATATAGCACAACTGCCGTAAATGTGGTGACAGCCATAAAGACAATAGGGTGAATAAACCAACCAAGATAACCGAGTGCAAAGAAAAAGGCCCGCATGCCTCTATTGAAATGATGAGATGCCACAATATTTAATCTTGCACCTTTATCAGTGATATCTTTGGCGGCTTCAGTGTCTCTTTCTTCGCGAACAGGTGAAGCCCCGATCATAATGGCAGAATAATTAAACAAACGATAAGCCCATGCGAGCTTAAAAAAGGCGTAGACAAAAATCATAGTCAAACCGATGATTTTTAAAGTCCACATGACCGGAGACCCCGGATTGGTATAAGGCAAAGATAACACAATAGAGCGTATATTTTCTGGATTCGCCAAGAGGGAAATCGTGCCACCAATCGCAAAAAGCGCACATGAGGCAAAAAAGCCTGTGCCATTTTGCAATCCCATCATAACGCCAGTATCGATCATGCGCTGCTCACGTTTTAGAAATGTTTTGAACCAGACAAAACGATATTGTTCCATGATTTGATTGAGGCACTTTGCATTATTGCGCTTCCACTCAGCAAAGCGCGCATATCCAACCCATATAACGGCAAAATATATGATTGCAATCACATCGATCAATTGGAAATTATCCATAAAAGAAACAGTATATAAGAATAAAACCTCAGCGTATATGACGTTTCTATATCAATAATTATACAAAATTTAAAGAGATTATTCTTCAGTCGGGAGTTAATTATTTAGCCTGATTTTAGGCTCATGTGCTTTAAAAATAACCCAACATTGAGAAAGGAGACCCTAATCCAAGATAACCGCCCATTCCCATGCCACCTAGGCCCATGCCCATTCCCATGCCACCTAAGCCCATTCCCATGCCGCCTAAGCCCATGCCCATTCCCATGCCACCTAGACCCATGCCCATACCGCCTAAGCCCATGCCCATGCCGCCCATGCCCATGCCATATCCTCCCATGTGAGGATGGCCCATATATCTGCCATCATGTGGATGATATGCTCTGTGATGTCCGCTTCCATATGGCGGTTGGTATGGTTGTCTGTAATGAGGGTGGTGAGGCGGATGTCGTGGTGCTGGAATATATGGCGGAGTGCGATGAGGTTTCGGTGCCCAATTATCCACAACGATATCGTCATCTTCTCTGTGAACTGGATTATACTCTGCATCAATAACAACGTCAAAGATGCGTGAAACAAGATGACTATATTTCCCTGCATCCGGGAAGTTTTCTGCCCAAGGACCATCTTTAGCAAAAAGCTCATACATACCTTCTGTATCAAATGCAGAAGCTAACCATAAATTATCATCAGAATTTTTATCAACCTTGTATTGGTTATAACCATAATCTTCAAGTATTTCCTTATCAAATTTTGAAAGGGTGTCAGCTAACCTATCAGACGGTGCATTATCCTCACCGTCAGTTCCAGCCGCAAGAATAAATGTTTGAGCAAGCAAGATACGCTGTAAGTCTTCACGATCTGGATCATGCTCATCCATTTCATCGAGTAAAATATTAATCATTTCGAGCTGAAATTCAGAAGGGATTGCATCTATCACCTCCAGAATCTGCTCCAGCCTTGATGTGCTTGTATCGTCCTCTTCTA
>JBCCNR010000153.1:0-4807 GCA_039025725.1 Pseudomonadota bacterium
AAAAATATAAAAATTAAAAGTATTTTTATACCCTTAGGACTTACGTTTTACTCCTCTTCACTGAGCGGTCACTGGGCGATCCCTGAGCGGTCCCTGAGCCTGTCGAAGGGTGCGAAGGCACCGCTCAGTGACCGTTTTTTGCTATTTTGCGTAAGTCGCCCCCCCCCTGATCAGCCATCTCAAATCCTTTAACATCGCACTGAATAGTCTTTTTCGTCAGACTTACATATGTCTGCTTATAATATGTGTTGCAATGATGCTGATAATAATCGCGCTGCGGTGAAATTGTGAAATATTTGCTCAATCTTTCATGTAAATAGGGAGATAAGCGATAGTTTTTATGGCGTGATAAGATCGTAAGGGCTCTGTCTTCATCTAAAAACGCCATATATCTTTTATCCTGCAAAAAGAGAATATCAGATTGATCACTGGCGCTATAAAGCATGATTGCTGCAAGACAGGGGATGGCGCCGATAAGGCGTGCTCTGTGATGAAAGATCGTCGCAAGATATAATCCAAAATAAAACAACATAATATGAAAGGATAATGGAGCAATTTTTTGAATAATATTATGCTCAAATGCGGCAATATATGCTGCAAGAAACGTCATCATATTTAAAGATGCATCGATAAGCGGCGTTATATAGCCCTCAAAGCCAAAAGGCATAAGAAAAAGTGATACTGTTAAGATTGGCATCAAAATAAGACTGGTAAAAGGCACAGCAAAAAGATTGGTCATAAATCCAAAACCAGGGATATACCCAAAAGCATAAAGCGAGATCGGAATCCCAGCATAAGAGGCGCATAGATTGATCAGCAAAAAAGCAATCATTTTAAAACGCCGCGGCAGAGACCATTCTTTTTGGAAATATTTTTCTCGAAATTCACGGATAATCTCGGTTGCAAAAATAATCCCGATCACGGCAGCGAAGGAAAGCCCAAATCCAACATGAAAAAGTTCAGCCGGATTGAGCATCAAAAGAATTATATAGGCAATGATTGCATTGCGCACCGTGATCAGCTTACGATCCATAAAAATTGCACATAGAACAACTGTTACCATGATAAAGGCACGCAAAGCAGGAATGGAGCCGCCTGAGAGTAAGACATAAAAGGCTGAAATCAAGATCGAAACAAAGGCAGATATTTTTTTGGTATCATATGTCCTGACAAGAGGTGGGCATATAAAAAGCAGCCTTTGACAGACAAAAAAGGCAAGCCCTGCAATCACGGTCATATGGAGACCTGAAATTGAGAGCAAATGAAAAATCCCCGCTTCTTTCCATATCTTATGTGTTTGTTCATCCAGATCAAGGCGATTTCCTGTTGTCATGGCCGTGGCAATGGCAGCATTTTTCGGGGTCAAACTGTTCTGAAATTTTGCCCTGATATTTTGGCGAAATTTATAAAGATATCTTTTAAAAGAATGATTAGGGCGCTCAAGGTGGTTGACTGTTTTTAAAGTTCCGATTGCGTCAATATTATGTGATCTTGCATAGAATGAAAAATCATAATCTCCGCGAAAGAGCGCCTTTGGCGGAGGGTAAAGATTGGCGTTAAAAGAAATTTTATCATCCGGATAAAGCACTATGTCTTTTTTAAGTGGCAATCTAACCTGTGAGAGACCAAGCTCATTTTCATCCAGCGCAATCAGAGCATATTTCTTTTTGCTGCGATCTTTGATGGCCTTTACGGCTCCGGAGAGATCGAGCTGGTAAACAGATTTTTCCAGCGATATTTCACTATAAAATAAAGACTTGTAAAGATGCACATATCCATAGCTAAGCACTGTCCCAAGCAGAATGAGAAAAACGAAATATAGTGATAAATTTCGGAACCTATAGATGAAACATATTGCTATCGCGCCAGAAATAAGGATAAGACTCGAGATCGGCAGAGACGCTTCAAATGCCAGATAGACACCGACTGTAATACCGATAACAGCGTAAGGAAGTGGATCAAGAGGAAAATTCCGGGCTATGAAAACGCGCATGAAAGCGCTCAGATATCATCTTGCGATTTATACTCATATCCTTTGCCCTTATTATAGGTTCCGGATTTACGAAAACGCACAAGATAAGAAGGCAATATTGCATCAAGCGTTTTTGGTGTGATATCCATATCTTTCAAACATAACGCAATATCAGAGACAATATTATCATTCTTCAACAAGCCCACCTGATCTACTGTCAGAGGCGGCTTCGGAAGCATCTGAAGAAATTTGGCTTTGATCTCTGCGGCCCAGAACGGAATTGGCAATAAAATGCGTCTTTTTCCGATGTGATATAGCATTTTCTCCAAGAGCTCTTTAAAGCTTAGGACTTCCGATCCACCGAGTTCATAGATTTTTTGTTCAGCCTCATCATGCTCGAGTGCATATTTTCCTGCGGCTGCGACATCTCCAACATAAACAGGTTGAAATTTTGTGTTTCCACCACCTATAAGCGGTAAGAAAGGTGAAAGCGAAGCCATACCAGCAAAACGATTGAAGAAATCATCCTCTGGCCCGAAGACAATAGATGGACGCAAAATTGTTGCTGTCGGAAAATAGCGCAAAACATTTTTCTCGCCCTGCCCTTTTGAGCGCGCATAATCAGACTCTGAGTTCTCCGCCGCACCGATAGCTGACAGATGCACAAGCTTTTTGAGCTCAAGCCGCATGGCAGCATGCGCCACATGTTCTGCGCCCTGCGCCTGAATAACCGGGAAAGTTTGTTGTCCTTTTTCAAAGAGAATACCAACACAATTTACAGCCATATCAGCACCCTGAAGTGCATCCTCGACCGATTTATAATTTCTAATATTGCAGAATATCGGTACAACTTGCCCGGGTGTGCCGGCAACAGTGGTATGTAAGGCACTATTGGGGTTACGCACAGCCACACGGATACGCGCGCCAGTTTTAGCGAGCTCACGTACAATATAGCGCCCGACAAAACCAGAGCCCCCGAAAATTGTAATAATATGTTCTGGTCCGATCATTTTATTCCCCTAAATTTTATTTTATATTTATGCGGATAAATACAGCCCTGCAAAGCCAAGCAGACCAACAGCAATACGCCAATAGGCAAAAGGTGCAAAACCGTGACGTGTCACATAATCCAGTAAGGTTCTTACCACGAAAAGCGCAGATAATAAAGCCGCAATAAAGCCAGCAAAAATCAGCGTCATATCATCGCCTGTCAGCACATTATAATTTTTATAGAGGTCAACAATAAAAGCACCAGCCATTGTTGGCATTGCAAGAAAGAAGGAAAATTCTGCGGCAGATCTTTTATCTGCCCCAAGCAGCATGGCGGCCACTACAGTTGCGCCCGAACGAGAGGTTCCGGGGATCATCGCCAAACATTGACAAAATCCAATCACAAGATACATCCAAAGCGGATATTTTTCTGCATCGCGATATGTATTTTTTAGCTGCATTTTATCGACAGTGAGCAATATAACGCCGCCAATAATCAACGAAGCACAGATCAAAGCAGGGGTTTCAAAAAACACTGTTTTTATAATATTATGAGCTAGCAAACCTATAATTGCCGCAGGTAAAAAAGCAATCAAAAGACCGAACAAAAATTTCCGAGCCTCTGGGTCACGATGGAAGTTAGAAAAAAGATAATAAAGTTTCCTGCAATAGACCCCAAGGACTGCCAATATCGCGCCAAGCTGTATCAGGACCTCAAAAGTTTTGCCCGAGGTTGAAAAGCCTATAAAATGTGATATTAACAAAAGATGCGCTGTTGATGAGACTGGAAGAAACTCCGTGATCCCTTCAACAATGCCTAGGAAAATTGCTATAATAATATCTGAAAATGCCATTTAATTTGATCTTTTAAGAAATTTTAGTCACGTCTAAACCAAACATATTATAAGGTCAATTCTGATTTTACCGAGTTGATAATATAATGAAAATAACGCCCTACCCCTCTCCAAACTTTAATATCCGCGCTTATGATCATATTGATATGATCATTTTACATTATACAGGTATGCCGACCGCAGAAATGGCTTTAAAACGTATGACGGAAGATGTCGCGCCTCGCGTGAGTGCGCATTATTTTATTTCGCGTAGCGGACAAATATTTGGGCTTGTGCCCGAAGAAAAACGCGCATGGCATGCGGGCATTGCCTATTGGAAAGGCGAAAAAGATATTAATTCAAGGTCTATCGGTATTGAGCTGGAAAATAAAGGCCATGAATGGGGCTATGAAGCGTTTCCAGACGCTCAAATTGAGGCTCTTATTGCTCTTATTAAAGATATCAAAACACGTCATATCATTCCAACACAGAATATTTTAGCGCATAGTGATGTCGCGCCTCTACGCAAAAAAGACCCGGGAGAGAAATTTCCATGGCATCGCTTAGCTGAGGAAAACCTTATTCCGCATATAAAACCACAGAAAATCCAAGCCAAAGGACGCCTCTATCCATTGCCTACACCAGAACTTCTGCGTGAGATTATCCCTATTTTAGGAGATATTGGCTATAGGGTTGATAATTTACGGCTCTTTTCAAAGCATAATCGGGCAGCATTGAACGCCTTTCAGCGACGTTTTACAGGACTAAATGCTACGCGTGAAATAACACGCATTATGCTACATAAAGTCAGACGATATTATAGAACGCATTAAACTTTAATCCGTGCCCTTGCCATTTTTGACAATCACACAAGACCATCCAAGACCATCATATTCCTGATATCCGATCGTCTTTGCAAAAGCCACAAGCGCGCCATCATTGGCAATATAATATCCTTTTGGCTCTTTGGAATTGAGATTAAATTTCTGCAACATGCCCTTACCATCCGAAG
>JBCCNR010000154.1:0-4675 GCA_039025725.1 Pseudomonadota bacterium
AATCGGGACAATGAGCGCCTTATTCTTACTGCGGGGCGTAGCAATTTTACATTGCCGACACTTCCGAAAGATGATTTTCCCCTCATGAGCACTGCTGGCGAAGGGACTGAATTTTCTATCTCTCCGTCTGATCTTAAGCTTTTACTGGATAAGAATAAATTTGCCATGTCGCAGGAGGAAACGCGATATTATCTCAATGGGATTTACATCCATTTCTTAGAAAAAGAGCATGCCAATGACAATGATATAGGCGAGAATGGTGGGCTTGTTGGGGTTGCAACAGATGGGCATAGATTGTCAAAACTGGTCTTAGATGCCCCAAAGGGGACGAATGCTATCCCGAATGTGATTATTCCTCGAAAGACAGTTATTGAGCTGCGCAAACTCATCGAAGATGTCAATGAAGCTATTTTAGTCAATGTGACTGAAACAAAAATTGTTTTTCAAACAGATAATTTGCGACTTGTTTCCAAACTGATTGATGGAACTTTTCCTGAATATCAAAATGTTATTCCAGCTGCCAATGATAAGCACGTCACTGTGCAGACGAAAGATCTTATAAATGCCGTTGATCGCGTTGCAACGATTAGCTCTGATAAAGTCCGCGCGGTTAAATTGTCTCTTGAAAAAGAAAAAATGATATTCCGTGTTGAAAATTCAGAATTCGGGACAGCCGTTGAAGAAATCGAAGCAGATTATGATGGTGATGCGCTTCAGATTGGTTTCAATGCGAGATATTTATTGGATATTCTCGCGCAGCTTGACACTGAGACTGCACAAATGAGCTTTGGCGATGTTGGAACACCTGTTGTCGTGCATAATCACGATGATAAGCGTGCTATTTATATACTCATGCCGATGCGTATATGATTACTATAAATCAGAGTTTGTTTTTACAGTTTGCACGATGCATCAATATCGATTATAGCCATAGGTATGTATGATAGATATCCTGAATATATATCGGTAGCTCAGCGTAAGGAAAGGGCAGCCAAAAAGCTTAAGGCCTTACGTAAAGATAATCCTGATATAGCTCCTGTTACGATTACGGGCCGTTCCATTGCGAAAAGCTGGTGGGGTAAGTCATGGAATGACAATCTGGAGCGTTATGCAGATTATAATTATCGTCTTGATCGTGGACGTAGCTATGTGCGACATGGTGCCGTTCTTGATTTACAAATTTCTCCGGGCGTTATTAAGGCACTGGTGAATGGAAGTGAGAAAAAACCATATCATTCTGTTATTCATATTGATCCAATCACGCAGGATGCGTGGCGCGCAATGAAGAAACAATGCGCAGGGCATATTGATTCGCTTGGTGAATTATTAAATGGGTCCTTTCCAGAAAATTTAAAGGATGTATTTTTTGCTAAAAAGACCGGGCTTTTCCCGCAACCAGATGACATCCGTCTGGAATGTAATTGCTATGATTATGCGACCATGTGCAAACATGTTGCAGCGGCGATGTATGGCGTTGGGGCGCGTCTGGATGAAGATGCTTCTTTGTTATTCACATTAAGAGGCATTGATATGCATGAGCTGGTTGCAGATACAGTACAAAATGCATCAGACACTTTACTTGAAGCCGCAAACGCCAAACAAAATAACATACTTGATGATAGTGATTTAGGTAACGTGTTTGGCATTGATTTGGAAGCGGAGCCTATAATCATTCCAGCTTTCACTCAAAATAAACAAAAGCCTACAGATAATACCCTACAAAGCGAAGATTATCCTACGGCGGTCGATGAATTGCTTGCGAAGTCTACCGATGTCGAAGATTTTTCTGCTGCTGATCTGGAAATATATCTCCCTGACTGGACGCGGGCAAAAATCTCCAGCACATTAAATCGTGCCTATAAACAGGGTAAGCTTTCTCGGATACGCCATGGTGTCTTTACGCATATATGATCATGACATCTGATGCGCAGGAGCTGGTTGCGATTATCCATCCCCAAGGTCATATGACACTGGATTGGGAAGCAAGCGATGAGGAATATTCAGAAGCATCTCAAGAATTTCAGCAAAAACTATATCGTAATGATCAAGATGGGCAGGACTGGCTGCTGCTACTTGGTTTTTCTGATAAGAAGCTTCATTTATCTGGTTCTCTTAGTTATCTGAGAGATATTGCATCCACTTTCACGCATCAGCTCACGCAGATTGCTGATCTGGAAAACCAACGTGAACATGTCACAGTGCCCTTACCTGAACATGCATTGCAAAGATGGCTGTCTACAGTACCATTATGTGTTGGTAGCGAATATATATCGGCGACATTTTTGAAGCATATCTGGGAGCAGCTACAGATGCGTTTTCAACAGGTGCTGACACAGTATGATGGCACAGTGACGGAATTGATTCATAGCTATCAGCCCGATATGCATATTGCCGGGCGAGTTTTTTTTCATCTGGTAGAGCATTCTAAGGGAGATGCGCCTTTTGCATTTTTGGCCACTTATGCCAGTCATGCATCTGGAGAGTCTGCTGCGCGCCATGTGCCTTTGAAACATGCCTTACAGGAATATGCACAACATAATGACCAATTGCTGGAGTTGCTTAGCACTGTCTATCGTGCTTCTGCCAAAAGTACCCTACTGCCTGATCTGATCGAAACGGGAGAGATTTTTCATCCCCTCGGGTGGCAACCGGAAAAGGCTTTCAGATTTTTAAAAGAAATCCCTCTTTATGAAGCATCTGGTATTATTTGTCGTATCCCAGACTGGTGGACACCAAAATCCACAGAGTTTGGAGTAAATATCAGCTTAGGAGATAAGCAACCAGCCATGGTTGGCATGAATGCTATTATGCAATGTTCTGTGCAGCTGGAAATTGGCGGTGTTCCTATTACTGCTGAGGAAGTGCGCGCATTGTTAAACGAGACAGAAGGGCTGGCACTGATTAAAAATAAATGGGTGGCTGTTGATCATGCAAAATTACAGGCCAGTCTTGAAGCCTATGAAAAAGCGCGGAGTCTGATCAAAGACGGAATGAGTGTCAGGGAAGCACTGGCATTACATACAAATATTGACAATTCTGATACGGAACAGACAATTCATCATGGACTTTCATTTGGCGATTGGCTTGAGGATGTTGCATGTAAATTACGTGACCCTGAGCTGATTACAGACACACCGCCAACAGATCAATTCCATGCAACTCTTCGTCCTTATCAGCAGGCAGGGCTCAACTGGCTGGCTTTTTTAGATGCATTAGGGTTTGGGGCATGTCTTGCCGATGATATGGGACTGGGCAAAACCTTACAGTTACTTGCATTTCTGAGCATATTACAGAAGCGCTCTGTTCAGAGTCTGTTGATTGTTCCTGCTTCGCTTATTGCAAATTGGCAGCGTGAAATTGAAAAATTTTATCCATCGCTCGATTATTATATAGCGCATCCCGGTTATGGTCACACTGGCCTGCCAGATAAATTTGAATTGGTTATCACCACCTATGGCATGGTGCAACGCGATGAAGAGATACAGCAACATCAATGGGAATATATCATACTTGATGAAGCGCAGGCGATTAAAAATCCCGGCACACGCCAAACACAGGCGGTTAAAAAATTACACGCAAAAAACCGTATTATTCTGACAGGAACGCCCGTTGAAAACCGCCTTGGTGATGTATGGTCATTATTCGATTTTGTCAATCCGGGATTATTGGGCAATCAGCGTGAATTTAAGGCATTTGCGAAAACATTGAAAGATCAGCCTGACAGACATGGGACATTAAGGCAGGTCATTCAGCCTTTTATCTTGCGGCGCCTGAAAACAGATAAAAGCATTATTGATGATCTTCCAGACAAGATAGAAATGAAAGTCTTCTCTGGTCTTTCAAAGCAACAGACGGTTCTATATCATGATCTGTTAAAACAATTAGAAGATATATTAGAGAATAGCGAAGGCATTCAGCGGCGCGGCCTTATTCTATCTTCTCTCACGAAGTTTAAGCAGCTTTGCAACCACCCGGATCAATATGTTGGCTCAGGTAAGTTTTCTGCCGAGCATAGCGGTAAATTTCAGCGTCTGACAGAAATTGCTCAAAATATCCGGGATAAGCGTGAGAAAATGCTTATATTCACGCAGTTCAAAGAAATGACAGCGCCGTTAGATAGCTTGCTTGCAGAAGTTTTCGGCCATAAAGGGCTTATCTTGCATGGAAGTGTCGCAGTAAAGCAGCGTAAAAAGCTGGTTGAGCAATTTCAAGACACAAAAGACTATATTCCCTATATGGTGCTTTCTCTCAAAGCCGGAGGAGTCGGGCTAAATTTAACCAGTGCCAATCATGTGGTGCATTTTGATCGCTGGTGGAATCCGGCTATTGAAAATCAGGCCACGGATAGAGCCTTCCGTATTGGGCAGAAGAAAAATGTGGTTGTGCATAAATTTATTACAGAAGGCACAATCGAAGAGAAAATTGATCTCATGATTGAAGAAAAAATGAAGATGGCAAATGATATTATTAAAGCTGGCGATGAATCATGGATCACGGAAATGTGGACGGAAGACCTTAAAAATATGTTCCGCCTCAGTTTATAATTCCCAGATAATACCAAGCGCCTTAATTCATTTTCGATATTGTGATTATCATAATTATTATATAAGTGATTTAAAGTGATTTTTTCTCTCACGCCAGTTAGCTTGCGCTAACGGCTCCGAGGGGGCGCGCA
>JBCCNR010000155.1:0-4650 GCA_039025725.1 Pseudomonadota bacterium
CAAAGACGCATTCGTTCCGCCAAAGCCAAATGAGTTTGATAGAACAATATTAATATCTTTTTCTTTTGCTTTATGCGGAACAAGATCAATCTTTGTTTCAACCGAAGGATTATCAAGGTTCAATGTTGGCGGTGCAATATTATCCTGTATTGCCAGAATAGAAAAGACAGCCTCAACCGCACCTGCTCCGCCCAATAAATGCCCAATCGAGGATTTTGTTGAGGACATCAGCAAATTCTCGTCCTGACCGTTAAAAAGTTTCTCAACTGATCGTAATTCTATCTCATCACCCATCGGTGTCGATGTTCCATGTGCATTCACATAATCAATTTGCTCAGGTGAAATTTTCGCACGCTTTAAAGCCGCAGCCATCGCACGATAACCACCATTCCCATCTGGCGCAGGCGATGTAATATGATGCGCGTCTCCTGAAAGGCCATATCCTATAATTTCAGCATAAATTTTTGCACCACGTGCTTTGGCATGCTCATATTCCTCAAGAATAACAACACCGCTTCCCTCACCCATCAAAAAGCCATCACGATCTTTATCATAAGGACGAGATGCCTTTTCAGGCGTATCATTAAAATGCGTCGTAAGTGCCTTACAGGCGTTAAATCCAGCAATCCCTAAAGGCGTAATTGCCGCTTCTGCGCCGCCTGCCACCATCACATCAGCGTCATCTAACATAATCAAACGCGCAGCATCTCCAATCGCATGCGATCCCGTTGCACATGCCGTCACAACAGCATGATTAGGGCCTTTAAAACCATATTTGATCGATAGCTGACCAGATATCAAATTGATAAGAGCAGAAGGAATAAAAAACGGACCAATACGCCGTGGGCCTTTTGTGTAAAGCGTTACCGCATTATTATCAATAGCACCTAGCCCCCCAATGCCAGACCCTATTAAAACCCCTGTCCGACAGAGCGCTTCATCATCTTCAGGCTTCCAACCAGAATCCTCAACCGCCTGTATCGCCGCCGCAATCCCATAAATAATAAAAGGGTCCATATGTCTCTGTTGACGCTTTTCAACAAATTCATCTGCATCAAAACCATGCGGACAACTCTCTGACTTCCGCGGAACTTCACAGGCAATCTTGGTCGTCAGATTTTCCGGGTCAAAATGGGAAATACGCCCCGCTCCGCTTTCACCAGCAATAATACGCTTCCAGCTTTCCTGCACACCACAAGCAAGCGGACTAACCATTCCCAAACCTGTTACAACAACGCGACGCATGACACCCTCTATGGTTTAAAACTTAAAGCCTAACTCTCAATATTCTCATTATCTTGCTGAGTATCATCCGATTGATCTTCACCATCAGACGGGACAATCGTAATCGAGACAATTTTCTCATCTTCACCAAGCCGGACCAATGTTACTCCGCCAGCAGTACGGCTTTGAATAGATATATCCTGCGCTTTAAAACGAATAACCTGACCACCATCCGTAGCCGCAATAATATCATCTGTTTGCTCAACGACAAAAGATCCAATCATCTCACCGCCGCGACGCCCAAGATTCATGACAGAAACTCCCTGCCCCCCTCTATTCATTGGACGATAAGAAAAAGCATCCGTACGCTTGCCATAGCCCTTATCAGACATAGAAACGATAAGCTGTGTTTTCTCACTTAATGCAGCAAAGCGCTCTTCGGATAAGACAAAACCATCATCGGTCTCATTCTCAATATCATCGTCAGGCGTGTCATCTTCAATAATATCCTGACTTTCAAGACGCCTTAAAGCATTGGCCTGTTTCAAATAAGCTGCACGCTCCTCAGAGGTAATATCACAAGAATGTAAAACTCCAACTGAGACAACTCTGTCACCTTCCGCCAGCCTTATTCCGCGCACACCATTGGAATCGCGTCCCTTAAATAAACGTATGGATGTGGCCTGAAATCTGATCGCCCGACCAGAAGCCGAGGTCAAAAGCACGTCATTCTCATCATGGCAAATACGCACCCCAACGAGAGTCTCACCCTCACCGAGCTTCATGGCAATCTTTCCATTCGCACGGACATTCATAAAGTCAGATAATGGATTGCGGCGTACACTACCATCCGATGTCGCAAACATCACATATTTATCATCTGCATTTTCAATATCTTTACTGACACATAAAACAGTGGTGATATTTTCATCTGCGTCAATTGGCAATAAATTCACCAGAGCCTTCCCACGACTTTGCAAACTGCCCTGCGGCAAGCGATAAACCTTTATTTTATACACCATCCCCTTATCGGTGAAGAATAAAACTGAATCGTGACTATTCGCATTGAAAATATCCCGAAGCGCATCTTCATCGCGGGTATTCATCCCCGAACGCCCACGTCCGCCACGATTTTGCGCCCGATATGTTTCTGATGGCACACGCATCACATAACCATTCACTGTTACGGTTACAACAGTCTCTTCTGATGGGATCAGAGATTCATCTTCAACATCTCCGTCAAATTCCATAATCTCTGTCTGGCGCGGCGTAGCAAATTTATCTTTAATCAAAGCCAACTCATCTTTGATGATCGCTATCACACGCTCTCTTGAGGATAAAACATCCAGAAAATCTTTGATACTTGCCGCCAGCCTTTGTAATTCATCCGACAAATCATCGCGTCCTAAAGCTGTCAGACGATGCAAACGCAAATCTAAGATCGCTTGCGCCTGTCTTTCGGACAACTTATATGACCCATCTTCTTTTAAAGGATAACGCGGATCATCAACCAGCCTTATATATTGCGCCATAGCGCCAGATTGCCAGCTTTTTTCTAAAAGACGCTCTTTCGCTGTTTTAGGATCAGGAGACCCCTTGATCAACGCAATCACTTCATCGAGATTTTCAACCGCAGCCGCAAGACCAACCAAAATATGAGCCCTGTCTCGTGCTTTGCCAAGCTCAAAACGAATACGTCTGACAACAACCTCTTCCCGGAACTCAAGAAAACTGGATAAGAATGTTTTTAAATCCATTTGCTCAGGACGACCACGATTAAGCGCCAACATATTCATCCCGAAACTCGTCTGAAGAGGTGTCCATTTGTAAAGCTGGTTTAAAATAAGATCCGCATTCACATCTTTCTTTAAATCCACAACAACACGCATACCATGACGATCAGACTCATCACGTAAATCCGAAATGCCCTCAATGCGTTTTTCACGCACAAGATCAGCAATTTTCTCAACCATCATCGCTTTATTGACCTGATATGGAATTTCAGTCACAACAATAGATTCACGGTCATTGGCACGTTTTTCAATCTCAGCCCGGCCGCGCATCATCACAGAGCCGCGTCCATTGACGTAACCAGAAACAGCACCGCCGCGCCCCATAATCAAACCACCTGTTGGGAAATCTGGCGCAGGAATATATGCAACCAGATCAAGCACAGACATATCAGGATTATCCGCAAGCGCTAAAGCACCATCAATCACTTCCCCCAGATTATGTGGCGGAATATTGGTTGCCATACCAACAGCAATCCCTCCTGCCCCATTGACGAGAAGATTCGGAATTTTCGCCGGCAGAACTGTTGGCTCTTCTTCCTGATTGTCATAATTGGGTTTGAAATCAACAGTATCTTTATCTAAATCATCCAAAAGATATGAAGCCGCATGGGTAAGGCGCACTTCAGTATAACGCATAGCCGCGGCGGGATCACCATCAACTGAACCAAAATTCCCTTGCCCATCAATTAAAGGCATTCGCAGAGAAAAACTCTGCGCCATCCGCACCAAAGCATCATAGACAGCCTGATCCCCATGCGGATGATATTTCCCGATCACATCCCCGACCACACGCGCAGATTTACGATAAGGCTTATTATGCTCATAGCCATTTTCATACATGGAAAACATAATACGACGATGCACAGGTTTCATCCCATCACGTACATCCGGCAAAGCACGCGAGACAATGACACTCATCGCATAGTCGATATAGCTTTTCTGCATCTCATCTTCGACAGAGACTGGTATGATATTTTTATCATCCGGCGGTGTCATATCAGACATAATTTAAACCCTTATCATTACCCTTAACCTATATAGTTAAATCGCTACAAAATCCTTGTGGAATTTTGCGAGCATCCACTACGCTTCGCTATAATATTAACGCGAAAATTTACGATATTTTACACGTTTTGGCTCAAGGGCATCATCTCCCAATCGGCGCTTTTTATCTTCTTCATACATCTCAAAATTTCCTTCAAACCACTCAACATGAGAGTCCCCTTCAAAGGCCAGAATATGCGTCGCCAACCGATCTAAAAACCAGCGATCATGGCTTATAATAACTGCACATCCTGCAAAATCCTCTAATGCAGATTCTAGCGCTTGTAAAGTTTCAACATCAAGATCATTTGTTGGCTCATCGAGTAGAATTAAATTACCACCTCGGCGCAATAATTTTGCCATATGCACACGATTTCTCTCACCGCCTGATAAGTCACCAACTTTTTTCTGCTGTGATGAGCCCTTAAAGTTAAAAGCACTGCAATAAGCACGCGAATGAACTTCCCTCTTCCCGAGCATAATCACATCATTCCCGCCAGAAATCTCTTCCCAGACAGATTTTTCATCATTTAAACTGTCACGCGACTGGTCAACATATCCAAGATCAACTGTATCGCCAATAATAATA
>JBCCNR010000156.1:0-4642 GCA_039025725.1 Pseudomonadota bacterium
TGCAATTTTACGGGAGAAAATTTATGACTTTAGGGATAGGCAAACAACGCAGAAAAAAACCTATCATAAGTTGTATGCCTTGGCTAAAAAACATGTGCTCAATAACATGGCGAAAGAAAAGCCCCCGCACAAGAGCAGAAACAGCTGTGGCAAAGGCAGCAGAGGCAGCATTATCAGCGGCAGCATTAGCAGAAGCAGCAGTAACAGAGGCAGCTGCAGCAGCCCCAGAGATACAACAAATGACTGACGACCAGCCCCCTGTTTCTCCTTTAGGACCTGCACTACAAAATGAAGTCAGATTATCACCCGTAAGCATAGGAAAACAAATTTTTAAAAGAGTTAGCGATATAAGATTTATATTACCAATGTATATCATCGCTACGGCAATGCCAGAAATCACAGCTGCTCTTGTTTTTGGGTGTGTTTTAAGAGCATTTATATTAGGTGGTAAAGAAACGAATTTAGAGGGGTCTCCTCTCCCACCTCCTGAAGAAACTACAATTAAAGAGTGTCTGGAGCTAACTCAGGCGGCCCAATCTCCTTCTCAAGCAGAAGTCCAACCCGCTCCTCAAACAGATACCCAGCCTACCCCTCAAAGAGATGCTCAATCTGCCTCTCAAGGAGAAGCCCAACCTGCTCCTCAAACAGATACTCAGCCAAACACCAAATGTCTTCCAATTAAAGAGGTGTATCATATGCTTATAAAATGTTGGCTTCGTGAAAAAAAATCTCCTCAAGCCTCCTCTTCTCCCCCACTTTCACCTTCGTCAGTCTTAGAAAATACTGAATAAAATATCTGTAGAGCTTTGTTTAATTATAAAATTACATTTTTAAACAGACAAAACCTTGCGAACAGGCGCAAAGGAAAGACGATGCTCTGGTGTGATACCATTTTCCGCGAGCGCTTTTAAATGATATTGTGTACCATATCCTTTATGCTTTTCAAAACCATAGGCAGGGTATTTTTGACTTAAAGTGACCATATGGCGGTCTCGGGTGACTTTGGCCAAGATAGAAGCCGCTGAAATTGCTGGAACAAAATTATCTCCCTTGATAATTGCTTCACATGGCACAATGGAGTGCGGACATTTATTTCCATCAATATAGGCTCTCTCAGGTTTAAGCCTGTTTAAGGCCTCGGTCATGGCCATCAATGTTGCACGCAGAATATTATATCGATCAATTTCTTCGGAGGAAAAAGAAATAATTTCATAACGAGATATTGTCTTGATTTGGGATGCGAGCTCCTCACGTCTCGCCGGAGATAATTTTTTAGAGTCAGTCAGCTCATCATTAAGACAATCAGACTCTAAAACCAAAGCACATATAGTAACAGGGCCAGCCAAACATCCACGGCCAACCTCATCGACACCGGCATAATTTTTATTGAAAAACATGAAGAGGATAATGACCCAATCAAAGGTAATTATGCAAGTGATTTCATCCAATCCTTAGCCAGAGATTTATCTTCAATGACCATATTTCCGTGCGGAAGCTGCGTGACGAGCGATAAAATAACCGCGCTGACAAGTTCTGGCTCAAGGCGCATCACATCATTAAAGAGCATTTTCACCAATTGCTCCATGCGATCACCATTCATCTCAAGGCCATTATCATCGTCATCTGCAAACATTTTTGCTGCATCAGGATTTTTGGCAGCATGTTTTTCTTTATCTTCTTTGGTGATCTTGCCAAGGACAAAATTTAATATTTGCTCATCTAGACTGCTGAAGAAATCACTTTTGGCTTTTGAAGACACCATCGCCAGAAATTTACGAATGACCTCGGAATATTCCATCATCACAGAATTATATAAATCAAGTGCATTACGGTTTTTTATGAGCGCATCACGCAATTTAACCATGATTTTTCCGGCTGTTTCCTGGAAGTATTTGTCGGAATTTGGAATATTCCGCATGATGGTGTTAATACTTTCAAAAACCTTTGTATCTTGTAAAAGGCGTGCATTAATATCAATCACAGCGCCAAGATTACGGGCAATCATACCACGATTTTTAAAAGGAACCTTCCCGATCAGGCCAAGTAAATTGCGAAATTCCGCCTTAGAACTGACAACACCATGAAAAATACGGTCACTTTTGAAACATTGATTGATTTGCGCCATTACGAAATTTGAAGAAAGATCTTTAGATTCTTCTGCCGCAGGAGCTTGTTGAGCAACTGGCTGCTGTTGCATTGCCGCAGATTGCTGTTGTTGAGCCATCATAGCTTGCTGATGTGGGTTACCGCCTTGGCCACCACCTGTATTTCCTCCGCCTGGACCCATACCTGCCATGAAAAACCCTTTATTTTACAAATAAATATTACTTAGTACATATTAATGGATTTTCGAATAATACCATACATAACTACAAACAACAAATTAAAAAATACTTTCTAAAACTTTGCAAATATTGTTTAAAAAGACCTTTTTCTCTGGATTTTTCCCACATCTCTTCAAAGATGTCACACCGTAGTTAGATAAACCACAAGGGACAATCCCAGTATAATTGAGCAAATTTGGTGCCAAATTCACGGAAAAACCATGAAAAGACACACCTCTACGGATACGAATACCAATGGCTGCAATTTTATCCTCGGTTCCGGAAAGCGTCTGATCGACTGGCAACCATACGCCAACACGCCCCTCTCTGATGACGGCTTTAAGATCATAAAAAGAAAGCGCTTCAATGATCATATGTTCAATTTTTTTAACAAATTCACGTACGCCAATGCCTCTTTCGGCAATATTAAACATCATATAACCTATCAACTGGCCCGGACCATGATAAGTATACTGCCCTCCCCGGCCGGTCTCATAGACTGGAAATCTGTTTTCAGACAATAAATCTGATTTTTGTGCCGATGTTCCTGCCGTGTAAATATCAGGATGCTCTAGAAACCAGATGGCTTCTGGCATCTCATTTTTCTGAATAAGAGCAATATAATCCTCCATAAAGGCTATTGCATCAGGGTATTCCACCAAATCCGAGCTTTCCAATATGACAATGTCACGATCACCACATTTTAATGTTTGGGCAGGACGAATAAAATCAGGATATTTATTCATCAAATGATATTGCATAGACTTTCTTTAGAACATCTTTGCGCATCTTTGCGATATCCGTTAAAGCTATTGGTTTAATATTTTTCTCTGCGCCACCGACAATATCATCCTGAATCTGTGTTTTGGGATTAACAGGAAGCTCAAAATCAACCTCTGAGAAAATTTTCTGCCCCTTTTCACCGCTCATAAACTCAAGCAGCTTCAAAGCATTTTCAGTATTATCAGAATATTTCGACAGCACAGCACCAGAGATATTCGCATAGGCCCCTCCGCGCATGTCGCTGATGGGAAGTAATTTTACCGCTTTAAGAATATCTTTATAGTCAGAATTATTTTGCATTTTGCCATAATAATAGTGGTTCACAGGTGCAATATCACATTTTCCAGCGGCAATCAGCTTAATTTGATCGCGGTCTCCGCCAGATGGAGAAAGAGCAAGATTGCTCTTAAACCCAGAAAGCCACTGATCTGCCTTTTTATCGCCATGGTGAATATGATATGCCGCAATCATCGAGATATTATAAGGATGCTGACCAGACCGAGAACAAACACGCCCGTGAAAGGCAGGATCGCCAAGTGACGTATAACCCGAAAGAGAGGATTTATAAACACGATCCGGCGCGTAAGCAATCATACGTATACGCCGTGTCAAGCCAACCCATTGGCCATCATTATCACGATAATCCTGCGGAATATTTTGCACAATCTCTTCACTATAGATCTTTTGCGTTAGATTATGTGTTTTAAGATCTTCCAAAGTCCCGATATCCGATACAAGTACAATATCAGCTTTTGTGATATTATCTTCCTGTTTTAGTCTTTCGACAATCCCCTTACCGAGGTAAAGGCTATTGACCTCAATACCGGTTTCCTCGGTAAAAGCGTCAAAAACGGGCTGTACGAGCTCTGGGAGGCGCGCCGTGTAAACATTTACTGCTTGATTATCTTCACCCTCAGAACAACCGACAAGCAAAATAAATAGGAAAGACAGAGAAAGGAGTTTTTTAAGAAACATTTTGAAATCTTCATTGAAAAGGTTCAGTCAGGAATAAAATCGACTGAATTTAACATAATGAGAATGATTTTCAATAATAATTTAGCGTCATATAATCGTTTAATTTAAGGCGGTGGCATGGATTTTGCTCCTCTAAAAGAATTTGAATTAAGCTTATGGTGAAATATGACTGGCTTTTTTAATGGGCTGTTTCCTACCAAGCGTAAAAACGCTAAACGTATTGGGCCCGAGTCTAGGGGTATCTCAATACCACCAATAATCACTCCAAAAGATTTAGTAAATTTATTTGATTCCAAAACACCTGAACATGTTATAAATGCACATCTAAGAGAATTATTTCATCCCGGAAATCCTGAAGATGTTAGAAATGCAAATCTAAAAAAATTATTTGATCCCGAAACTCCTGAAGCTGATAGAAAGAGACATCTAAGTAAGTAATGATTTATAGGATATGTTACCCTGAGAGGGAAGAATCATGGGGGGGTATAATGTCTCAATTAGTTTGCAAGAAATGTGGATCAGAAAAATACACTAAGAATGGTTTTGCCCGTGGGCATCAA
>JBCCNR010000157.1:0-4635 GCA_039025725.1 Pseudomonadota bacterium
AAAAAAGCAAAATCTCAATAAGTGATAAATGATAGAAAGATAACTGAAATGAGTATGAAATTGAAATTTCTTTTAATCCTGGGCGGTATCGTTTTATTTGTGGGAGCAAATTCAATTATCACGGTTGATGAAAAGGAACAGAAACTGATAAGAACTTTTGGTGGTGATATTAAAACTGTCATTACAGAAGCTGGTTTACATTTTAAGGTTCCATTTGCTGAGAATATTATTCGCCTTGAGAAACGTGTTTTAAACACTGAAACGGATGAGATCCAAGCTATACTTGTTGATAAAAAGCAGCTGGTTGTTGACACATTTGCGCGTTACAAGATTATGAATCCTTTGCGTTTTTATCAAACGATCGGCAATGAAGCCAATGCGAATATTAAACTGAAGAGTATTATCGAATCAGCAACGCGTGGTGTTTTAGGGAAAAGGTCTTTGAAAGATATTTTATCCGGGGAGAGGCAAGTCCTCATGGAGGAAATTCGTGAGGCTGCGGATCGTGAAACAGAAAATCTTGGTTTGAAAATTGTAGATGTGCGTATCCGGCGTGCTGATCTTCCCCCAGAGAACTCACAATTTGTGTTTAATAGGATGAAAGCTGAGCGCCAACAAAAGGCTGCACAATTTCGCGCTGAAGGGAAAGAGAAAGCTGTGCAGATTACATCAAAAGCTGATCGCGAAAGTCAGATTATCATAGCGAATGCCAAGAAAGATGCTGAAATTATTCGCGGTGAAGGGGATCAGGAAAGAAATCGTATTTATGCAGAAAGCTTTGCAAAAGATAAAAATTTCTTTGAATTTTATCGTTCTATGCAGGCTTATGAGAGCACTTTAGGAAAAAATTCAGACACATCCGTTATCATGTCAACTGATACTGAATTTTTAAAGTTTTTGCATAATGGTACGCGGAATTAGCTTCCATATTTAAAAGAGAACTTCTTTGTAAATTTGAGTGCACCAAAAAACCTCATTCATTTGAGAAATGATGAGTGTTATCCAAGCTTCTGACACTTGAAAATTGGACATATAGAACCATACCATCCATAGTAATTTCAAATTTAATTGGTTATTACGTATGTTTTTTGTAAAAACAATTTTCAGTTGCTTTAAATAAAAGGATGATAGGTGTATAAAATTTTTATGAATATCAAGGAGAGATTATGAGTAGAAAGACAGAGGAGCTCGACAGACATATTGGACTGAGGCTAAAGATGCGCCGCGTTCTTCTCGGATTTAGTCAGGATGAGCTTGCTCAAAAGCTTGGAATTACATTTCAACAAGTCCAGAAGTACGAAAAAGCGATGAACAGAATCAGTGCCTCAAGATTATACGAGATTGCAAAAAATTTAGAGGTTTCATTCGATTATTTTTTTGAAGGCTATGAGGAAGGTGCAGAAATTACGGTTTCAGAAAAAGGCCAAAGCCACGACGAATATATAGCAAGCTTGCCGAAAAAGAAAAGCTACACAGAGAACGAACTTATATCGCGCCTTTTGAACATGCCACAAAGTCCTTCTAAGCAGAAGCTTTTGAAAAATATTGAAAAAGAAATCGAAGCCAGTCGATAAAAGGTCAAAGTTCACTTGACGTAAATATAATTATTCTCCATAAAGCCTTATAAATTAAATAAGTTTGTTTTGAGGCGTTTATGTTGCGTAAAGATTATATTTTCACAAGTGAATCTGTTTCTGAGGGACACCCTGATAAGGTCTCTGACCGTATTTCTGACGAAATCGTCGATCTTTATCTTGCCGCCGAGCCTGAAGCGCGCGTGGCCGCCGAGGTGCTTTGTACCACCAATAGAGTATTGATTGCAGGTGAAGTGAGAGGCCCAAGCTCTATCACAAGAGAGATGATAGAGCAAAAGGCGCGTCAGGCCATTAGAGATATTGGCTATGAGCAAGAAGGCTTTCACTGGGAAAATGCGCAAATTGACAGTATTTTGCATGAACAATCCACCGATATTGCCATTGGTGTTGATAGCGCAGAAAATAAAGATGAGGGTGCTGGCGATCAGGGCATTATGTTTGGCTATGCGGTCAATGAGGCTGATGAGTATATGCCTGCGCCGATTTCATATTCACATAAGCTTTTAAAGGCGCTTGCCGCCGAGAGACATTCAGGACGTATGCCTTTTTTAGAGCCTGATGCAAAGTCTCAGGTGACTGTGCGTTATAAGGACGGAGACCCTGTCGCGGCTGAAAAGATCGTGCTCTCAACTCAGCATAAAGCAGATTTTAAATCTGAAGATCTGCATGATCCTATTAAGGCGTTTATAAAAAACCTTCTGGGGGATGATCTTTCCACTGAGAATACAGAATTTTTGATAAACCCTACTGGTAATTTTGTAATTGGTGGGCCAGATGGTGATTGTGGCTTGACTGGGCGTAAAATTATTGTTGATACATATGGCGGTGCTGCTGCACATGGTGGGGGTGCTTTTTCCGGAAAGGACCCTACAAAGGTTGATCGCTCTGCTGCTTATGTGGCGCGATATCTTGCGAAAAATGTTGTTGCGGCGGGTTTATCACATCGCTGTACGATACAGATTTCATATGCTATCGGCGTGAGTTCTCCGACATCATTTTATGTGAATTTACATGGATCAGGTGTTGTCGCCGAAGATACGCTTGAGAAAATCTTACCAGAGATGGTGAAACTGACGCCTAAAGGTATCAGGCAGCATCTTAGGCTCAATCGTGCAATTTACGCAAGAACTGCGGCTTACGGGCATTTTGGAAGAAACCCAAATGAGGATGGAGGGTTCTCCTGGGAGAAAACTGATCTCGTTGGAGAGCTAAAGAATTATTTCAATGTACGTGAAAAAGTCACGGCCTAGAAGCTATCTGGCAGGGTTAAAAGGTTCGTCTCTAAATTATTGTGAGTACAGATTATCATAATCACGAAAATCGTCGTTTTTTTGGGCGCCGCCTTACGAAGAAGCTCTCGGAAAAGAAGATAGACATACTCTCTTCTGCGAAAGATAGTGTTATTTATGATGTGAATGATTTAGTCGATCGGCAAAAAATTGACTTTAGACGTTTTTTTCAGAATGATTTCACCACCAATAACATTATCTTAGAAATTGGTTTTGGCGGCGGCGAGCATCTTTTACACCAGGCGAAACGTAATCCACAAAATTTATATATAGGGTGCGATGCTTTTATGACGGGTGTCGCAAAAACTGTTGCGCAGATTACCTCGCAGGACATAAAGAATTTATATCTGTTCCATGGTGACGCTTTACATCTTTTGAAGCATATAGAAGATAATAGTATTGACGGTATTTATTTGCTTTATCCAGATCCGTGGCCGAAAAAGAGACACCGCAAAAGGCGCTTTATCCAGCAAGATACCCTAGCAGAGTTTGCACGCATTATGAGAGGTCATGCTTTTTGGCGTTTTGCATCTGATATTGAAGATTATATTGAGTGGGTTTTTGCGCAGATACATCTCTCTGATCATTTTAAGCTTAATCACTTACGTCATTACACAGAAGTTTTCCCGGATTGGATATCAACGCGCTATGAACAGAAGGCTTTTAAAGAAGGACGCAAAGCTTATTATTTTGAATTTTTCAAATATTTTACATGAGCCAAATTAATTTTTGATTTTACTCAAATCAAGCGGTAGAAATTTACGCTTATCACCTGAACTTTTAATTATACCACGTTGTTCTGCATCATCTAAAATATGACCAACTTTCTCAAGGTCACCCCCGTTCATTTCTTTAAAGTCTTTATAGTTAGAGAGCCTGAACCCTTTATGAATTTGCTCTGATACAGACTTTTGTTTAATAAGAATAAAAATAATTGCTTGCTCTTCAAAGGTCTCTTTCTTCGCTTTTTCATATAATTTAAATGCTTCTTTCACTGGAATATGAGGTGCAATATAAGCGACTTTTTGCCAAAAGTGAGTACGTCCTTCGTCGGTTGATATGCCTTCAACTGCTGTAAATTTTGCGATATGACGAAGAGCAAACTTATCACATTTACAGAGTATTTTAGCAAACAAGTTGATATTCGGTATATCAGAGTTGCCATAAGCTGCCCTTAGCTTATTAATAATAAAGTAAATATCATTATTATCTAGTTTAAGTATGAGCTCATTATCGCAATTCATTGCTCTTATTAGGCTTGCACATATTTTACTCTCGAGTTTTGCCTTATAAAGATTATCTTTATCATGGTCTGTAAATTGCAGGTCCTTAATAAGCTCTTCTGGTGTCATGCCAGCTGGTGGTGTGTTGTGGAGATATTTTTTGTAGAGTAAATATCTTTGCTCTGCTATTATTTTACGAAAGTGCTCATATGCCACTAATAAAGAAGAAGTTCCTTTAAGACCTGAAATATATGCAATCTCTGTCATGAGATTATCAGGAACATTTTCAAGACTAGTTCTACCACTAATTTTGGCAGTTTTAGCTGGACGTTTGTGAAAAGTGTTGGTCAAGCTTTTTGCGCCATATAACGCATTATTATTTATATTTCCCATTTATATTTCTCGTTATCCCCGTTTCAAGATCGAAGTGCAACGGATTTAGAATTTAGAAAAGAGTTGAATAGGGCAAGATGGAGAGATAACTTTTGTTTGAAAAAGATGAAAGGAAATCTCATGAGTGAAAAACAC
>JBCCNR010000158.1:0-4624 GCA_039025725.1 Pseudomonadota bacterium
ATGGAGCCTATCACTGATGAGAGCACTCCTAAGAGTGAAAATAATCAGGATATAGCGGATATTATCTCTTCTTCTCTCGATAAAGAATTTAATCAGACCTATGCCGGGGCCTATAGTTCAAAGGACCTTCAATGTCTTGCGGAAGCTGTCTATTATGAAGCACGCGGCGAAGGCAATGAAGGCGGCATTGCTGTCGCAGAGGTTGTGCTTAACCGTACAAAAAGCAAGCGTTTCCCATCGACAATATGTGGTGTGGTCTATGATAAATATCGCAATATTTGTCAGTTTTCCTTTGCATGTAATGGCAGCATGAGCAAGCCAAAGAACCGATCTTCATGGAGCTGGGCTAAGAATATTGCCAATAAGGTCGTCGAAGGACGCACGGAAATCTTAAGTGACGGTGCTTTGTTTTTCCATGCGGACTATGTTAATCCTTCATGGGCAAATAAAATGGTGAAAACGGCACGTATCGGAACGCATAGTTTCTACCGCCACCGATAGAAATAAGTTTTACGCCATTGGTCCTTCGGCGTGTCCGTGGATAAATTGTGTGACATGGGGATTATCTGTCTTCCAGACCTCTTCGCCTGTGCCGCGCCAAATGACATTTCCCTTATAAAGCAGAGCAACGTCGTCAGCAATACGTGTCATAGATGACATATTATGTGTAATTGTCACTGTTGTTGCACCAAGCTTTTTCACCGTTTCAACGATAAGCTCATTGATAACACTGGCGAGAATAGGGTCTAGGCCAGTTGTGGGCTCATCAAAGAAAATAATTTCCGGCTTCATACAGGTTGCTCTCGCGAGAGAGACACGCTTTTGCATACCTCCTGAAAGCTCAGAGGGGAAAAGCTTTGCCGTATCGGGCGATAATCCAACCTGTTTAAGCTTTTCTGTCGCGATTTCTATAGCATCATGGTCTGAGATTTTTTGTCTTTGACGCAGGCCAAAAGTAATATTCTCCCAGACTGTGATGCTATCAAAAAGGGCTCCGCCTTGAAAAAGCATACCGAATTTCTCAAGCAATGTGACGCGAGATTTATGAGACATACCAAGTGTTTCTTGTCCATCAACCCGAATAGAGCCCTTATCTGCTTTCAAAATACCGATAATAGTCTTTAAAAGCACGGACTTCCCTGAGCCAGAGCCCCCGAGAATAACAAGAGACCTGCCTTCAGGGACATCTAAATCTATATTTTTTAGGATGTGCTTAGAGCCAAAGGATTTACATAAATCACGAATTTCAATTTTATTAGCCATAGATTATGCGGAGAAAAATGTTTCGGTAAGGATATAGTTCAAAGCAAGGATCATAACAGAGGCCGAAACCACTGCATTTGTGGTGGCGCGCCCGACCCCCTGGGCTCCTCCGGTGCTATAAAACCCTTGATAACATCCAGATAACGCTATTACAAAGCCAAAGAAAGCAGCCTTCACAAGTCCGGAATGAAGGTCTTCCCAGAGAAAACTATCCAGAGTATTTTTTAGGTAAATATCACCATTAAACCCAAGGCGGCTCATAGAGACAGCCCATCCGCCAGCAACAGCAATAATATTTCCGACAAAAACCAGCAATGGAAGCGATAAAATACCGGCCAGTAGGCGCGGAACAATCAAATATTTAACCGGATCTGTTGAAAGTGTTGTGAGAGCATCAATTTGCTCAGTGACTCGCATGGTTCCAAGCTCCGCTGCGATGGCTGCGCTGACGCGTCCAGCAACCATAAGCCCGCCGAGGACAGGTCCTAATTCGCGTAAAATAGCGATTAAAACAATCGATGGCACGATTTGCTCGGCGTTAAAACGGCTTCCGCCAATATAGATTTGCAGCGCCAACACAGCACCCGTAAAAAGCATCGTGAGCCCAATGACGGGCAGAGATAACCAGCCAATTTTATGAAATTGCTGTAAGAATTGTTTCGTGAAAAAAGGAGCCTTGAAAATAGACAATAAACCATCCCAGGCAAATAAAGAAAGCCGCCCTATAAGCGCGAATATAGACAATGTGGAATGGCCGATCGCGGTGAAAAAATGCATATTTCCTCGTAAACTTTATGATGAAGCGCACCCTATGTAAGTGCGTTCTCCACGCGCGCTAAGATGCGTTAGAATCTCATAGGAAATTGTATGGGCAAGTTCTGCACATTCGTCAAGAGGATTATGTGGACCAAAAATCTCAACCCATTCCTGATGAAGCTGATCTATCTGCGGATAATCACTCACATCGCAAATAAGACTATCCATAGAAACACGACCAATAAGAGGAAATCTATATCCATTGTAAAAAACTGCAAAATCTGTATTTGAGAGACTGCGCGGAATACCATCTGCGTAACCTCCTGAAATTGTTGCAATTATCATGGGTTTTTGCGCGGTAAAAGTCGCGCCATAGCCAACAGTATCACCACTCTCAATTTGTCTTATTTGCAAGATTTGTCCTGAAAGCGTTACAATATGTCGCAATTTAGGATGAGAAACACCACCATATAAGGCGATACCGGGGCGTAGAATATCAAAATGCGTATCAGGATGATGTAAAACGCCCATTGAGTTTGCCAGAGACATTTTTGCATGAGGATGGTTTTTTGCAATATTTTGCACTTTCTCAATTTGCTGCTTATTAAGAGGATGACTTATATGATCGGCGACGCTCAAATGGCTCATTAAAAGAGAAATATCCTGAGATATCACCATATCATCAATCATATCTTTTATCGTGAAATAGTCATTGAGAGACAAGCCCAACCTATTCATTGCTGTATCAATATGTAATGCTGCCTGCATCTTTAAAGTCTTGATATCTTTAAAACTTGCAAGATCATTGATAACTGGCCGAAGGTCGTGGGCTTTGTAATCAGAAATCTGATGGCTTGTAAGCCCCTCAAGGACATAGATTATAATATCTTTATTGATTTGCCTTACCGCGACGCCTTCTTGATAGGTTGCAACGAAAAAAATCTGACATTCTTCATGGCACAATCTTTCGACCACTTGTTGCACACCGCACCCATATGCATCAGCTTTGACAACGGCACTACAGGCTTCAGCCGTCGGAGCCATTTCACGAAGTGCATGATAATTATGCGCCAAATGGCCCAAATTTATGTCTATATGTGTTTTATTCAAAGGTCTCATCGAGAGCAATATTATCAATAAGCCGTGTTGTCCCAAGATAAGTCGCGGCCAGAACACGCAAAGGCGTATTTTTCTCTGCCTTTTCTAAAGTCTCCTCGGCACGAATTTCGATATAATCAACTTTATCAAAGCCCTTTTCAAGCAAAAATTCTTTTGCCTTCCTACAAGATGCCTCTAAATCAAATCCTCTATGCATATCTTTAGCCACTTGACATAAGGCTTTGTAAAGAAATGGTGCTAAGGCTCTTTCTGCTTCTGAAAGATATAAATTGCGTGAAGACATTGCAAGCCCATCACTTTCACGTCGCGTTGGCACACCTTTTATCACAACAGGCATGGAGAGATCTTCAGAACAACGCTTAACAACGCATAATTGCTGATAATCTTTCTCTCCGAAATAAGCAATGTCAGGAAAAACGATCAGAAATAATTTCATAACAATCGTCGCAACACCATGGAAAAAATGCGGCCTGATATCAGCTTCTAGCCCCTCTGCCGGGCCTGACATTTTAATCATTGTGGCAAAATGATCAGGATAAATCTCATCATTAGAAGGGAGAAAAACATAATCTACATTCCGCTTTTCCAGAAAACTTAGATCTTTCTCGAGTAAGCGCGGATAAGTTTCGAAATCTTCCCCTGCTGCAAATTGTTTTAAATTCACAAAAATACTGACGACTACAATGTCACACTCCGCTTGCGCGGCATCGATCAGCGCACCATGTCCCTCATGCAATGCGCCCATTGTCGGGACAAAACCGATGCGCATATTCTTATCGCGCTTTTGTTTCAGAACATCCCTGATATCCTGAATGTTACGAAAAACCTCAGCCATACAAAGCTTGTATGGAATATAACCGTGAGTGTCAAATGAGAGCTTTTATAATGTTTTTTATGTCTTTTTATTCTGAAGAGTTTTGGTAATGACCAAAACTCTTATGATCACTGGGCTTCGCCCGTGTAAAACAGTGACTCCCGTCACTGTTTTGTTTAAAGCCTCTAAAATATAGAGGCCTTTAAATTTGAAGAATAGATGCGATAATTGCAGTGCGGAAAAACTCTCCGAGAGAGAGTGCCATCGTGTCCGTGACAATCCATAATACACCAATCATGCCCGCAATTTTGGGAACGAATGTCAAAGTTGTCTCTTGGATAGATGTCAGGGCCTGAACAAAACCAATCACAAAACCAATAACCAATGCAGCCAGAAGAACAGGGAGGCTCATTTCTAAAACGAGCAACATAGCACGACGGGAAATATCTAAAATTTCATATTCTGTCATATTTAATTCCTTCTGGATATATCGGCAATTTTAATGAATAAAACTTAACCAAATATAAATACTAGAAGCTGTTGTAAGTTTCGAGTGTGATATAAGATAGGTAGGTATTGTATTCTATTTAATTATATGAATAGAATACAACTTTCTGTGAGAAGCACTATCCAGTTTTGGATAGTGCACGGGTGTGGGCGACCGTGAAGCTG
>JBCCNR010000159.1:0-4610 GCA_039025725.1 Pseudomonadota bacterium
CAAATCTATCTTTATCCGTCACGCAGGATAAAAATATAGAGGTACTAGCCGGCGTCCCTAGCACAGTTCACGGCTCCGACCAAATCCATATTGTGACGAATGGTTGCAAGCTTCACAAGGGCTGGGAGGTTGATGCCAGCCAGAACCTCTATATTTTTGTCCTGCGTGACAGATAAAGATAGATTTGAAGGCGTTCCACCAAACATATCAGTCATGATAACAACACCTGCACCGGTATCGACCTGACTGGTTTTTTCAGAAATCACAGCGCGCATATCATCCATATTGTCATCGGGCTGAATACAAACAGAAGCAATATGCGTTTGTGCTCCCGTAACATGCTCTAATGCAGCAATAAATTCATCCGCAAGATGCCCATGTGTCACAATAACTATGCCGATCATAACTGTTTCCTCAGCAAATCATCATTATCAGATATCGACTCTGTATCATCATAGGATAAGCTTTTATGGAAAATATGGCAATCATATTGATGCATTGCAAAAAAATCTTTGATCTTTTCGGCAAGATAGACACTACGATGCTTTCCTCCGGTGCATCCTATCCCGATAGAGTAGAAATTTTTTCCTGCTTGTGGCATATCTATGATTGCAAATTTCAAATATGCTGTAATTTGCGCCAAAAACGGAGCCGTCTTTTCATCTTCCTCAATATAAGCTGCAACATCGGGATGCTGTCCAGTGAGATCGCGTAAATTTATGTCCCAATGAGGATTTTTCAACAATCTTGCATCAAAAATGATCTCTGAGCCTCTTGGTGTGCCGAATTTAAAGCCAAATGATGAAATAAGAATATGTGGTTTTGCCGAGACTTCATGCGAGACAATATCTCCGATAATTGACATAAGCTGCCTTGGGTGAAGTAAGCTTGTATCGAGTTTCAGACCAGCACATTCCAATAAGGGCACATGCATAGCGCGTTCCATGCGCAAATGATTTTCTAAGGTGTTTTCACCGCCAAAGGGATGCGACAAGCCGGTCAAAGCGTAACGGTTTATGAGCACATCATCAATAGCATCCAGATAGACCAGACATAATCTTATATCAGAGCGCGATCTGAGTTTTTCTATTATATAACAAAAGCTTTTGACATCTTCAGCATTGATTTTCCCGCCAAATCCAAGAGCACGCTTTGCAATAAGGTTTTTTTGGTCTTCAGCAATCAGATTGTCGATGAAGTGCAATGGAAGATTATCAATCTCATGATAGCCCTTATCATTGAGAATCTTTAAGGCAAGTGTCTTTCCTGCACCAGACATGCCGGTGATAAAAAACATGTCATATATAGGCATATGCGCCATAATTGCCCTATGCGTTACATTATTTGCTAGCGTGATTCTCTCAATGTTTGCGCCATTATACGCAATTTTGCAATGATACTGCTTTCAAAAGGGTTAATGCGATAATATTTTATTGCTTCACTATGGAAAATGATAGAATTATCTTCCGGCATGCGCGCGTAACTGTTGCATAAATCACATATCACATCGATGAAACATGATGGGGTATAGGGATGAGTTATGATGCCAATGCCTCTGATTTCTAACTTACCCTTTAAAGCTTCTGGTGGTTGGCCATAGATTTTATTATCATTATCTGCAAATATATCTGTTCTGTCATCACTGACGAGCGCCCCACCCTCATCGAGCACCCTTAATGTTAAATCAGACTTCCCACTGCCGGAAGGTCCACGCAGCAAAAACCCTACCCCTTCAAAAGTGAAAAGATTTGCATGAATATTTTCCAGAAAATTCACTTTCCCTCCTTATCTTTCATCTTTATAATATCTCAATATGGAAAATGTTAAGTAGAATAATATGCAATCAGACCTCACATTATATAATTCATTATCACGACAAAAGGATGTCTTTAAGCCAATAGATGCGAATAATGTGCGCATGTATGTATGTGGCCCAACCGTATATGATTTTGCCCATATCGGCAATGCGAGGCCTGTCGTGGTTTTTGACCTGCTCTATCGTCTTTTAAGAGATAAATATGGCTCTGATCATGTGACTTATGTTCGGAATATCACTGATATTGACGATAAAATCATGAATCGCGCTGCTGAAGAGAATATCGATATTATGACGCTGACACAGCGCACAACGGAATATTTTCATGCTGATACTGATGCTCTGGGCGTATTACGCCCTAATCATGAGCCTCGCGCAACAGAATATGTTGAACAAATGATTGGCATGATCAGTACCCTCATGGAGAAAGAGTACGCTTATGCCACTGAAGGACATGTTCTATTTCATACGCCCTCAATGGAAGATTATGGCAAGCTCTCCAGAAGAAGTCTGGATGATATGATTGCAGGCGCCCGGGTGGAGGTTGCGCCTTTTAAAAAAGATCCAACAGATTTCGTGCTCTGGAAGCCTTCTGACAATGAACAAATGGGATGGCAGTCTCCTTGGGGTTATGGTCGGCCGGGCTGGCATATAGAATGTTCGGCTATGGCAGGTAAACTTTTAGGGGATACATTTGATATTCATGGCGGAGGGATTGATCTTATTTTTCCACATCATGAGAATGAAATTGCTCAATCTTGCTGCACAACAGGAAAACCCTATGTGAATTATTGGATGCATAATGGATTTTTGCAGATTAATGGGCAGAAAATGTCAAAATCTTTGGGGAATTTCTTTACGATACGTCAGCTTTTAACAGAAAAAAATATCGCCGGTGAAGTGGTAAAGCTCTTACTTTTGCGTACTCATTACAGGCAACCTCTGGACTGGACCGATGATGGCGTGACAGAATGTCAGAATATTTTAGAGAAATGGTTTTCTAAGATTGAAGATATTTCTGAAGTCAAAGCAGGCCTTCCAGAAGCCGTTAAAAACGCATTATATGATGATTTAAATATGCCTGCTGCGATTGCTGAAATGCATCATTTGTCACCAGAAGATCTAGCACGCTGTCTGAAGTTTCTTGGTTTTGAGAAAACCCTACGAACAGGAAAGCTTTCCGAGGCAGACATAAAAGCGCTCATAGATGCACGCAATCAGGCAAGAGCAGATAAAGATTTTGCAAAAAGTGATGCAATTCGTGATCAGTTGCTTGAAGATGGGGTGCACCTCAAAGACACAAGAGACGGCACAAGCTGGACAAGAAAATAAAATATTTCAAAAGAAATTTATATGCAGAATAATTCAGCCACAACAGCTTTCTTAAAATTAGAAGATATTGAAAATGCTGCAAAGCGCATTGCTGGACAGGTTATTCGCACCTCTTTTCGGCAAGCCCCTCGCCTTTCGAAAAAATTAGGCTGTGATATTTATATCAAATATGAAAATGAGCAAGTCTCTGGTGCTTTTAAGGAAAGAGGCGCGCTGAATAAGCTCTTGCTGATAAATGATACAGAAAGAAAAGCCGGAGTCATCGCAGCTTCGGCTGGCAACCATGCCCAAGGTGTTGCATATCATGCAGGGCGATTAGGGATTCCTTCGGTGATTGTTATGCCCAGCGTTACCCCAATGGCGAAGGTTGAGGCCACGCGCTCTTTCGGGGCGCAAATTGTACTGGCTGGAGATACTTTCGATGAGTGTCAGTCTGAAATGTATAAAATTCAAAAAGAGCGCGGCCTTACGCTCATTCATCCTTTCAATGATCTTGCGGTGATGGCGGGTCAAGGGACAATCGGCCTGGAGATTGATGAACAAGCCGAAGATGATCTTGATGCATGTGTGATTGCGATCGGCGGAGGAGGTCTTGCCTCTGGCGTGAGTACGGCTTTAAAAGCAAAACGCCCTGATCTTAAAATTTATGGAGTGCAAACACCACTTTTCCCACATTTTTACAATAGGCGTTATGCTGATGATCCTTTGTCTGACCTGACAGAAGGCGCAACTCTTGCGGAAGGCATTGCGGTGAAAGCCCCCGGAGATATTTGTTTTTTAACAGCCAATCCGCATCTTGATGATGTTTTACTGGCTGATGAAAAGCTGATTGAACAGGCTATTTCGCTTTTAGTCACAGAAACCAAAACCGTCGCTGAAGGTGCAGGCGCAACAGGCCTTGCAGGTATTATGGCCTATCCGGATTTATTTAAAGGCAAGAAAGTTGGCTTTATCTTATGCGGAGGGAATATAGATTCGCGGCTTTTATCAGCAGTCCTGACCAGAACGCTCTTCCATCAAGGTCGCTTATTTACGGTTAAAATGACAGTCAATGATAGGCCGGGTTTTTTGGCGCAAGTCTCTGAATTGATAGCAAAAGCGGGAGGAAATGTCATTGAAGTCGCCCATAATCGCTATAATCTGGGTATGCTTGTAAAAGATACAGGGCTTTCTTTGACAATTGAAGCACGCGATAATAAACATGGCGCTGCAATCAGGCAGGCCCTCATCGCAGAGGGCTTTAACCTTCAACTATAATCTGATTAAAACCGTTTGGGCTTGTTCTAATGCTGATATATTTACCTTGCAAAAGTTACTTAAAAGTGGTACACTTATATATCTAAATTACCGCAATTGAGGATGCTATGCCTACAGATAAACCCCGTGTTCAGGTCACGCTTGATGAAGAAAGCAATGGCTTACTTTCGATGCTTGCGCGTAAACATAATAAATCTGTATCAGC
>JBCCNR010000160.1:0-4604 GCA_039025725.1 Pseudomonadota bacterium
CATGCTTGATGTACGTGTTTAGAAGCTATCCAACGAGGTTAATAGAAGCCCTTTTTGGTGATTTTTGCCTACAAACCTCACTAAAAAATATGTCCGTAGCACCACTATGCACAGATTTTTTAGTTTGTTTTCAGCTAAAAATCCTTCAAAAATCATCTTTGTTAACCTCGTTGGACAGCTTCTAGTCAATTCTTTTACTCTGGATTTTAAAATGTATCTCTTTTTTACAGCTTTCTTTCTAATTCTAGCCCTTATATGCTTTTATCTGGCATTTAAGGTCAACGCACCAAAGACAAGCAATAGATCAATCATTGTAAGACGTAAAAAGCTCTTTGGGTCCAAAAAAGAAGATATTGATAATTTTATTGTGCATGAAGTTTTTTGTAATCTCACTGTTGCAAGAAATGAAATGCGTTTTAAATTAAATCACCCTGTTGGAGCATAGAATGTTGCTCTTAAAGTTTCTTATAGTCCTGAGTTTATTTGCTATTGGCTTTATAAGTTTTCATTTATATCTTATCAGAGCAACAAAGCGTAATATGTTCTCTCATTTAGATCATATGCGCGCATCGAAGGCCTCACAGGACACAAAACGCTATCCGCTTTGTGATCGCCATGACATAGATAATATGATTGCGGAAAAAAATAACCAGGGAGATCAGGCCGCAGAAACGAACAGAAGAGGCTTGGTCGATAATTTCTCATCCCAAAGACATTTCGAACGGCAAAGCGCTGTTTAATACCAAGCGCATTGACTTATTTTAGGTATTGTAACTATCATAATTATTGCATATCAAGCAATTTAAAGTGATATTTTCCCTCACGCCAGTTCGCTTACGCGAACGGCTCCGAGGGGGCGCGCAACGATGCGCGGCGCCCAGTCGGGCGCTCTACCAAAAGCACCTATAGTTTAATTGCTACAAAATTCCTATGGAATTTTGAGAGCATCCACTACGCTTCGCAAAAGGACAAAGAGTATAATCAAAAATTATTTAGAGCTTTTGGTATAATAATCTTCTTCAGGAACTCTACCGCTGCTTTTGCGCCCTCAGGTGGGATGGTATGCGGATATTCCGGATAAATATGTGTTTCGACGGGCACATTCAAAGATTTTAGCACAGTATCTGCACGTTTTGCATAAGATGCATAGACAACATCATCATTTTCACCGTGACATATAAAAGTCTTTGGGCGCGAAATAATCTCAGTTTCTAATAGAGCTTCCGACGTTAAAGCCCCTGAAAATGCTAGAACAGCCATCGGAGCAACCTTTCGGCGAAAAGCAACATGCATTGCCATCATTGCGCCCTGACTGAACCCACCTAATATAAGATTTTCAGCAGGAATATTATAAAACGCCAATGCCTTATCGATAAAAGCATGTAGCCAAGGTGCTGCATGTGCCGCACCATTATCCAATTCACGTTGTGAAATATCTGATAATGGAAACCACTGATAGCCTCCCATAGGTGTCATTCCCGGTGCATTAGGACAGAGCCAGACAGTATCTGTTAAAACTTGATCAAAATATGCCGAAAGCCCAGCCATATCCTGACCATCAGAACCATAACCATGCATGAAAATAGCCAAATAGGTTTGACTTTGCCCAACATGACGCACCGGAAAATCTGGCGAAGAAAAATCTATTTCTGTAACATTTTTAGAGAGCATCAAGTTTCTTCCGTAATATCTCATTTAACATTGCAGGATTTGCCTTGCCGCCTGTTGCCTTCATAACCTGACCCACAAACCAGCCAATAAGCTTGGTTTTCCCGCCTTTATAAGCCGCAACATTGTCAGGGCTTACGGCAATAACCTTATCAATTTCAGTCTCAATAGCAGAAAGATCTGTTACTTGTTTAAGTCCGCGCTCTTCGACAATTTTTGCAGGGTCGCCGCCTTCTTGCCACATAATTTCAAAGACATCTTTGGCAATTTTGCCAGAAATTGTATTATCTTCAATAAGGGCAATCATGGCAGAAAGCTGTTTCGCACTCACCGGGCTCTGTGAAATATCCAGATTATCTTTATTTAATGCAGCAAAAAAATCACCCGTAACCCAGTTCACCGCAAGTTTGGAATCTCGTCCTTTTACAACATCTTCAAAAAATTCAGAAGTTTCTCTATCCGCCGTCAGAACGCCCGCATCATATGCAGATAAACCATAATCTTTGATGAAACGATCTTTTTTATCATCCGGAAGTTCTGGTAATTCTGCCTGTAGATCAGCAATTTTCTCATCCGATAAGACTAACGGTAAGAGATCCGGATCAGGAAAATAACGATAATCATGCGCATCTTCTTTTGAGCGCATCGTTCTGGTCTCCCCGGTTTTGGGATCAAAAAGTCGTGTTTCCTGATCGATTTCTCCGCCATCTTCAATAATTTCAATCTGACGACGTGCTTCATGCTCAATAGCTTGCTGGACAAAACGCATAGAGTTAACATTTTTAATCTCACATCTGGTCCCTAATGCCCCGTCAGGCTTGCGCACAGACACATTCACATCAGCGCGCATAGAACCCTGTTCCATATTCCCATCACATGTTCCGATATAACGCAATATCGTCCGGAGCTTCTTTAAAAAAGCAGCCGCTTCCTCCGAGGAACGCATATCAGGTTTAGTGACAATTTCCATCAAAGCAGTCCCTGAACGGTTTAAGTCAATGAAACTCATGGAAGGGTGCTGGTCATGCAATGACTTTCCAGCATCTTGCTCCATATGTAATCTTTCAATACCAACCTTACGCGCAATGCCCGGTGATAAATCAACAACAACTTCTCCTTCGCCAACGATTGGATCAGAATATTGACTGATTTGATAGCCCTGCGGTAAATCAGGATAAAAATAATTTTTACGATCAAAAATCGAGGTCTTATTGATCTTCGCCCGCAGAGCCAGACCCGTTTTTACAGCCTGATCTACACAATAAGAGTTGATAACCGGTAACATGCCCGGCATGGCAGCATCCACAAAAGAGACATTGTGGTTTTCTTCCGCACCGAACTCTGTCGCAGCACCAGAAAAAAGCTTTGATTGCGATGCTATTTGCGCATGAACTTCAAGCCCAATAATGATTTCCCAATCTCCCTGCTGGCCCTGAATATATTTTGGTTCAGGTGAAGCTGTTATCGCCATATTTTTTCCATCTACTTTATATTAAAAAAAGTGCCCTGTGAAACACTCCACAGGACATATTCTTACCTGTCTTAATCCAAAAGCTCAAGCTTTCAAAATAGACTTTATGGAAAATTACTCCGACATCTTAACTGGTAATGGTAGCACGTCAAAGTATGCTCTTACGAAATAGGTACAGATTTTGCCAAAATCATCACTGGCTTAGATGGCTCAAATTACTTATTGAAATGAATATCACCAATAACCGCGCCATTTGAGCGTCCTTCACGGATAATTTCATATTCTACACCAGCCTCAAGGCGGACAGTGGCGTCTCTTAAGCCTCGATTATGATCATCAAAGCGTAGGCTTGTCCCGGCAACACCCATATCATGGTTGAAATATGCCTTAATTTTTTCCTGTACAACCTTGCCTGTCTCTTTTTCAATAATCGTTAGGAAAATATCATTATCAGCATGATATACACCACGATCATCTATGTCAGTTGAACGGTTAAAGGTCTCTGATGTGCGAATAGCATCCATTAGAATATCATAAGTTCCATCTTCGTTGACTGTAAATGTCTCACGAATTGCGTCCCCAGAGCCCTGACCGCGATAGCGATTGTCACCTGTCCACATATAGCCTTCCATACCATCATAAACACCATATCTCCAGTTGCCAGATGGGTTTGCAGCTCCAATATCCAATGAGACATCATAATTGCCTGATGAAGTGTTTGAGCTATTGCTGCTGCGCTGTCTGTTGCGCATATTATTTCCAGTATCAGTATTTGTCTCTTCAGATTGAGTATTGTTACCAGAATTCATCCCCCCATTACGCTTACGTTTGCGTGACCCTCTTGAGGAAAATACGTTATTATCCCCCTCAATCGTGAAATTTATCGCCTCAGTCTGAATAGCATTCCCAGACCCATCATTGTAAGTCACACTTAAATTATGATCTCCGGAGCCAAGATTGCCATCCAAAAAGTCTGAATCATTATCACCAAACAAAGCATATGGCGCAACGCTTTCTGTCCTGACGGCCTGACCATTATTGAAATCAAGAGAGACTTCACCAACATCATTGCCATTATCATTCTCAACAACTGTATAAACACCAACATCGCGGCCAGCGACAAGATCTTCATCAATCACATCGCCATCTTTGATTTCGGTAATTTTTTCGTTGGTTTTTGTATCTACAAGATAAGTTTTTGTTTCAAGCGGTCCATCATTTGTGGCCTCTGAAGAAGCAGAACTATCCTCAATATCACCATTTAGAAGCGTGACGAGTGGGCCAAAATCATATCCAGCTTCTTCAAGTCGCTCTTCTAATGCATCCATAACAAGCTCTAATGCTTCTGTTAATTGTTCTCTATCTTCTTCGTCAAAATTATTTGCAGCACCAACCTGCAAGGAATCGAATATATTTGAAATCATCACACACCCAATAAGTTAAAATATTTAAAAAATGAATACAA